>CAVHIX010000035.1:0-13597 GCA_963636135.1 Anaerovoracaceae bacterium | reverse complement strand
CAGATATAATCTTAAAAAAACGCGGAATTTTCGTTCAGAATAATGGAAAACGCACACTCACAACCGATACAACTCTTTCAAAAGAAGAAATCGATTTTATCATCAGCGGATATATTTCTTCTTCGATTCCGGAATATCAGATTTCTGCCCTTTTAATGGCGATATTTTTTAACGGAATGACTTTCGAAGAAACTGGATTTTTGACAAACGCAATGTTAAATTCCGGCGAAAAAATGGATTTCCATACACAAAATCCATCTGAAAAATCAATTTTTGTAGACAAACATTCAACCGGCGGCGTTGGGGATAAAATTTCTCTTCCGTTAGCGCCAATTGTTGCAAGCTGTGGCGTAAAAATCCCAATGATGAGCGGAAGGGCCTTAGGTCACACCGGCGGCACGCTCGACAAACTTGAATCAATCACCGGGTACAATGTAAATTTAAGTCAGAAAGATTTTACAGATTTTATTTACAAAAACGGATACGCTATGACCGGACAAACTAAAAAAATCGTTCCGGCGGACAAACTTTTGTATGCCCTTCGCGATGTAACGGGCACAGTCGAATCAATTCCGCTGATTACAGCGAGCATTCTTTCAAAAAAAGTTGCAGAAGGATCGGACGCTTTAGTTTTTGATGTAAAATGCGGTTCCGGAGCGTTCATGAAGAGTTTTGAAGACGCAGAAAATCTTGCCCAATCCCTTGTAAAAACTGCAAAACAAATGAACAAAAAAGCCACCGCCCTGATTACAAATATGCAAACCCCGCTCGGCTACAAAATCGGAAACTTTTTAGAAATTGAAGAAACGATTGATGTTTTAAGCGGAAAGGGTCCTCATGATGTTGTAGAAGAAACTTTAGCCCTTGGAACTCAAATGCTTCTTCTTGCTGAACGCGTAAAAACTGAAGAAGAAGGCCTTGAACTTTGCAAAAACGCCATTTCTTCCGGGAAAGCGCTCGAATGTTTTTATAAAAATGTTTCAATGCAAGGCGGAAATGTTGAAAAATTAAAAAAAGATTTAAATGTCCGCCGCTCACAATTTAAAACTGAATTAAAGGCCCAAAACAGCGGTTATATTTTTATCGATGCCTACAAAACAGGATGCGCAAGCGTTACACTCGGCGTTGGCAGAAATAAAACTTCAGACTCAGTTTGTGCAGAAGCCGGAATAATCTTAAAAAAACGCACCGGAGATTTTGTAGAAAAAGATGAACCGATTATGGAAATCTACGGAAAAAATCAGGAATGTTTAAAAGATGCTTTGATTCAACTTCAAAATGCAGTAACATATTCTAACCAAAAATTACCAGAACAAAAATTAATTTATAAAATCATAAAATAGGAAAAAGATTTGAAAAAGTTTATAAAAAAAGAAATCTCAAAAGAATGCGTAAAGGTCCTTCATCAAAAATATAATTTGTCCCCGCTAGAATCTTCAATTTTGGCTCGCCGCGGAATCACCCAACCAGAAGATTTATTTTTCTTTTTGGAAAATGATTTACGATTTACACACACAAGTTTTTTGCTGAACGGAATTGAAGACGCCGTTGAACGAATCTGGCAGGCAAAAGACGAAGAAGAAAAAGTTTTAATTTTCGGAGATCGCGATGTTGACGGAATTACAAGCACCGCGATTTTATACGGATTTTTAAAAGATAACGGATTTGATATAAAATGGCAGATTCCAACTGGAGACGACCCGTATGGCCTTACAGAAAAAGCCGTTACAGATTTTCAAAAGGAATATGGTTCTTTAATAATCACAGTTGACTGCGGAATTTCAAATTATGCAGAAATCGAAAAAGCAAATGAGTTAGGCATTGATGTAATTGTAACCGACCACCACAATCCGCCTGAAACACTCCCGAATGCAAGCATAATAATCGACCCAAAACTTGAAAATTCCGGCTACCCTTTCAGCGACATTTCCGGGGCGGCAGTTGCGTATAAATTGGTTGAGGCCTTGCGCTTTAGTAAAAGCGATTTTTACAATCAGGAATTTTGTTTTTTAGACATACAAGAACAAGGCGAAAAATATACAATCGAATGTTTAAAAATGAAAAATCTTGTGCCATTCTCTCATTTTTCGCAAACTTTTTCAGATTGGCCGCTATCTTTTTCGGATACAAAACTTTTTGATTATATAAAAAGCGAACTTATCTGCGTCTGGGATTCAAAAAAAATCAAGGAGGATTTAAAAAATCTTTTCGGCTCAAAAATTGATTTTAATCTGTACGACATAAAACCCGAAATTGCCCAGTCCTTTCCGTCGTTAAAAAATAAAACGCCACAAGAATTAAAAAATATTTCAAAAATCGCAAAATACAAATCCGCACCGATTACGAATGTCGAGGGCCTTTGTTCACTTTATATCACCTACATTCAAAAAAAGAACGAATCAAAATTCCCAAGTTTTAAGGAACAGTCTGAACAGGATTTGCAACTTGTAGCCCTCGCCGCTTTTGCCGATGTTATGCCTTTAAAAAACGAAAACCGCATTTTCATAAAACAAGGCATTTCTTCAATGAATAAAATGCCACGAAAAGGATTAAAAGAACTTTTTTCACATCTTGACCTTTTTGGAAAAGAAATTACTTCTCAAACTTTGGGCTGGAAAATCAATCCCGCACTAAACGCAGCCGGAAGAATGGGTGAATCTTACACCGCCTTGGAACTTTTAACCGAAGAAAATCCCAAAAAACGAGAAATGCTTGCAAAACAGATAATTTCTTACAATGTTCAACGAAAAGAAAGCGTAAGCGAAGCCGAATTCTATGTTTCAAAAGATGCCGAAGAAAGTATTTCGTATTTTGAAAATAAACTTTGTTTTATTTGCGACGAACGAATTAACAAGGGAATTACGGGCCTTTTAGCCGGAAAATTTTCTAAAAAATTCAATATTCCAACTTTTGTTCTCACTTTAAATGAAGAAAAAACATATTATTTTGGTTCTTTAAGAAGCTGCAGAAATTTAATCGCTACAGATTTATTAAATCAGTTTGCCCCCGATTTTTTTATTGCCCATGGCGGACACGATTTAGCGGTTTTAGCCTTGAAAAAGAAAAATTACAGGATTTTAAAAATCAACTTAAAACTTTTATTCAAAAAATTGAACTTTCAGACAGCGAACAGATTACAAATGTTGACGCCGAACTTCCTTCAAATTACATTACGGAGGATTTGTTAAATCTTTCTGCAAAATTTGAGCCGTATGGTCAGCAAAATGAACAATTAATCTTTTATTCAAAAAGCATCCCTATTTTGGAAGCAGTTTTAATCGGAAAACCAGAAGCAAAACACATTCGCCTAACACTCGATTGTGGAAAATACAAATTCCCAGCAATTTTCTGGAACTCCGCTGAAAAATTAAATACAGAATTTTCTATTGGAGAAAAAATAAATATTCTGTATAATATTGAAAAAAATTCCTATAACGGAATTACAAAACCTCAAATCAACATAATTGATGCCGAACGCGCACTAATATAGGATTTTTATGAAAAATTTAAAAAAATTAATCTTAAGCTTGATGATTTTTTCCATTTCATCTTTTGCTTTTTCAAAAACTGTAACTTTTAACCACGAAAAATTTTTTGGAACAATCACCTACAACGACGATGCAGAACTCGGAAACGCAATAGCAGTTCGTTTGAATATAAAATTCGCAAAAAATCAGAAAAAAAAGATTTCAAAAGAACCAATTGCAGTTTTAAAACTTTTTAAAGACGAAAAACAAATCAATGTTTCAAGATTTTTCAACATCACTCAACCAAAAGAAAAAACTTACAAAAGCGAATTACTGGCCCTTCTTCCGCTTTCAACTTGGCTAAAAACTGACGGAGATTTCAGCTTAAAAATCATTTTTGATCCGCAGATTGACGCCCAGCAGGAAGTAAATATTCCCGTAAATATTGTAAATAAAACTTTCATTTGTGAAACAATCGATTTAAACGAAGCAAACAGCAAAATCAAATCAAATATGAGCATTGAACGATTAAATCAGATTGAAAAATTAAACGCAATTTTGGAAACTCAAGTTTCTGAAGATGTTTTTGACCTCAAAAATTTTGTAAAACCTGTTGAATCAAACAGAATCACAGGCACTTTTGGCGACCGAAGAATCTACAAATACGCAAATAACGAAACTTCAACTTCAATGCATTTAGGCTTAGATTACGGCGTCCCAGAAGGAACAAAAGTCACATCTTGCGCAAGCGGAAAAGTCGTAATGGCAGAAGAACGAATTTCAACCGGCTGGAGCGTTGTAATTGAACACTTACCGGGGCTCTACAGTTTGTACTATCATTTAAGCAGTCTGAATGTAAAAGAAGGACAAAATGTAAAACGCGGCGAATTAATCGGTCTTTCCGGAAGCACAGGACTTGCAACCGGCCCGCATTTGCACTGGGAAGTTCGCTTAAACTCTGAACCAGTTTCCCCAGAATTCTTTTTAGACGATTACACTTTTAATGAAGGGGAATTGAATTAGAAAAAAGACGAAATGACATTACACCCCAAAGAATCTTTCAAAGAATTCTTGTAACCTTGCAATTACATTCTTTTTTACTTGAGACCTGTTTCCACCACCAAAACGCGAAACAGGCGGAAGGATTTTATCAATATCGGTTCCAGTTGTGCGTAAAGCACCGTCGCGGAAAGAATTTTCTATAAAAGATTTTGTTTCTTCTGCTTTTAACTTTAAATTTTGAATAATTTCTTCAAGTTCTTCAGTCTTCTTCTGCTGGATATATTTCTGCCAATCTTTTTGAACATCGGTTGTTATATTTATTTTAGCTACAAAATCCTCGATTAAATCCTTTTTACTGCGTAATTCAATACTTCCGCCGATAGCTTTTTTAATATCAACAAGAATAGTTCCATCCTTGCAGTTTGATTTATGGTATTTTTCTACAAGCATTAAAATATAATCAATATTTATATCAACCTGTTTTATAAGTTCCATTTCAAAAATAACATCATCATTAATATTCTCTTTTAAAGCAGTATCTTGTGGTCGCATTTGGTCGTGAATATCAATGTAATAACTCTGATAATCCTGCAAATCGTTTATGTTTAAAAGGCTGTCATTTTCAAATTGGTCAAAAGTTGAAAGAATATTTCGCATGCGTAAAATTGCACCATAAAGCATAACAAATTCTTTCTTTTTTTCTTCACCCAAAACAGCATTTTGAAAATTATCTAACGGAAACTTCTGCAAAAGTTCATCTACAAGATCAGTATAGCCTTTATGATATTTATTTTTTTCGTCTGTAAAACCATTGTAGTAATCGTTAAAACTTCTTAAAAGAATCGTACCCTTTGCGTTTTTATCGCCAAAGAGGGCAATGGCTTCGTCCGTCTGCTCTGACAAATCCCTGAAGCAAACAATATTACCGAATGTTTTAATAGAATTCAAAATACGGTTTGTGCGACTGTATGCCTGAATCAAGCCGTGCATTTTAAGATTTTTATCTACCCAAAGAGTGTTCAGCGTTGTTGCATCAAAACCAGTTAAGAACATATTTACAACAATTAAAAGATCAAGTTCCTTATTTTTCATTCTAAGGGAAATATCTTTGTAGTAATTTTGGAACTTGTCGCTTGAAGTATCGTAATCGGTATGAAACATTGCATTGTAATCTTTAATAGCACTTTCAAGATAATCGCGGCTTACTGAATCAAGGCCGTTTGTGTCATCAGAGTTTTCATCATCAACAAAACCGTTTTCATCTTCTGCTTCGTTTGCCCCAAAACTGTAAATCATTCCAACTTTTAAGGCACAGTTAGGATTTTCTGCAATCTGCTTTTTAAATTCTTTATAATATTTTACGGCAGTTTCAATAGACTGCACACAAAACATAGAATTAAAGCCTGAAAGATGTTTTACTTCTTTTTTTTCAATAAAATCAGCCTTATTTTTTGCCTTTGCAGATTCAGCAATGTTTGTTAAAGCCTTAAACTCGTACATTCCGCCGTTTGTGTTACGCTTTGTTTTTTGATCAAAATGCTCAATAATGTAAGAAACAACCGCTTCAATCCGTTTTTCTGAAGAAAGTGCCCCTTCCTTATCTATTCCTAGAACTTCCTTGTCTTTTACGCCATCTTTCATTTTTATGGTTTTAATATAATCAATGCGGAAAGGCAGAACATTGTGGTCATTTATTGCATCAACAATCGTGTAAGTGTGAAGTTTTTCGCCAAAGGCCTGGTCTGTAGTTTTAATTCCCCCTGCACCGTTACTTCCTGCATTTTTCTGAAAGATTGGAGTGCCTGTAAAACCAAACAGATGGAATTTCTTAAAATTCTTTACAATATCTTTATGAAGTTCACCAAACTGAGAGCGGTGACATTCATCAAAAATCATAACAATATGAGAATTAAAAATCTTGTGACCTTTGTTTTTCTTAACGAATATTCCAAGTTTTTGAATTGTCGTGATGATGATTTTACAGTCCGGATTTTCCAACTGCTTTGTTAAAACCGCAACAGACTTATTGGAATTAGCCGCATCTTTTTGAAAGCGGTCATATTCTTTCATAGTTTGATAGTCCAAATCTTTACGGTCTACAACAAAAAGAACTTTATCTATAAAATCTAGGCTGCTTGCAAGAATGGCAGTTTTAAAAGAAGTTAGAGTTTTTCCTGAACCAGTTGTGTGCCATATAAAACCGCCAGCTTCAATTGTTCCTTCTTTGTGATAATTTGTAGAAATCTGTATTTTATTTAAAATCCGCTCAGTTGCTGCAATTTGATAAGGCCTCATGACTAAAAGCATATTGTTTGTGTCAAAAACGCAATATTTAGTCAAAACATTCAAAATGGTATGCTTTGCAAGAAAAGTTTTTGCAAAATCCATAAGGTCATTAACAATCTTATTGTTTGCATCTGCCCAAAAAGAAGTAAATTCAAAAGAATTGCTTGTTTTTTTGCTGCTGCCCTTTTTAGTATTCGCTTCTTTTATGTGACTTTCGCGTGTGGTATTTGAATAATATTTTGTGTTCGTTCCGTTAGAAATTACAAAAATCTGAATGTATTCAAAAAGTCCGCTTCCTGCCCAAAAAGAATCTCGGTTATAGCGTTTTATCTGATTAAAAGCCTCGCGCAAAGCCACGCCTCGCCTTTTTAATTCACAGTGAACTAAAGGAAGTCCGTTTACAAGAATGGTTACATCGTAGCGGTTATCATAGCGACCACCGTCTTCGTTTTTTGTGTGGTCAATATTGTACGCTTTTACCTCGTACTGATTTAAGACCTGCAAAAAATTTTTGTGGATATTTTTTTTATCAATAAGATAAATATTTTTAGCTTCCCCATTGTCGCGGTGCAAAACCTGAATGTAGTCTTCCTGAATGCGCCGCGTTTTTTCTACAATTCCGTCGTTACTAGATGCAATGCACTGGGTAAAAAAAGTTTTCCATTCGTTATCAGTAAATTTGTAATCATTCAGCCTTTCAAGTTGAAGCCTTAAGTTTTCAATAAGTTCCGCTTCGCTATTTATTTGAATGTATTCGTAACCTTCTTCTTGCAAAAGCTTAATAAAAGAGGCTTCCAGTTCTGCTTCACTCTGGTATTCGATTTTTCTAGCGTAAGATGGCGTGTATTCTGCAACAACGGTTGCTTCGCTTGTTTCGGTGATGATGTTGTACATGGGGGAGTTTATTTCCTAAATTCTGTAATAGCAGGGTAAATCCGTTTTAAGTAATCTACATAAAATTGACTTTTTTCAGTGTCAAAATTTGTATGCAAAATTTTTCCGTCATTTGAAAGCAATATTGATTCTGCCGTGTTCATATCTTCAAAGCAGACATTATCATCTGTGTATGTAATGCGGATTCCATCTTTTTCACAAAATTCTTTTCGCATATAAACCTCCGTAAAAATAAAATTTCTTCTTTTTAGATTATGGAACCTGCAATTTTTTATTCAATCATCAGTTTTATATTTTCCACAACAGAATTTATCTCTTCTTCTGTTGTTTTTTCTATAAAAGTGCAATTTCTTTGAATCCAATCAAGATTTTTTACTTGATCACTTAAAATACACCCACTAATTGAGTGATTTTCCAACAAAATTTCAAAAGGATAGCCCTTTATATGACTTGTAATAGGGCAAAACAATGCAAGCCCAGTTTTTTGATTGTATTTTTTCAGGGAAAGACAAATTGCCGGCCGGTGCCCTTTTTGCTCATGACTAGCCTGTGGATCAAAATCGAGCCAAACTAAATCGCCCTTTTCAGGAACATAATTCTTTTTTACCATTCTTCATTTCCTACAACTGAACCTGTTGAAATTTCTGAATGAAGGTTTTCCGGTGTTATCATTTCTAGCATATCATCCAAAGATTTTTTTTGAGGCAAAATAACGATTTTTCCTTTTTCAGCAATTACTTCAATTTGGCTGCCGTTTTTTACATTGTTGTCTTTTGCCCAAAGAGAAGGAATTCTAAAAGCAAGACTGTTTCCCCATTTTTGTACAAGAGCCTTCATAAAGCACCTCCATACTTACAGTATATACATTGTATATTCTAAATTGTCAAGAAAATATTCTTGTTAGCCTTCAAAAACTTTGCACATCATCTATTTTCTTTTGAATGACAAAAGTTTATTGCGGTAGTATTCGTACTGCTGGTGGCGGGCTTTTATTTCTGCAGGTAGACCGGTAGAAATGTCGGTACAAAGGGATTCAAAACGGTCAAGGATTTTAACGATTTCCTTTTGACGCGTTAGGGATGGAAGGGGGATTTTAATATCTGCCAATTTATCAGGAGTTACTTCAATAACTTTTGTTCCATGAGCAAGTTTTTGCTTTTGCTTAAAAAAGTTTGATGTTTGAAAATAATAAGCCAAATATTTCGCATTTTGATTATGATGAATAATTGCAGTATGTCCACTAACGGCTATAGGTTCAGAACCAAGCCAAGCAACACAACTACAAACATCTTCAACATTTTCACTTGTAACAGCCATTACTATATCATTAGGTTGTGCAAGCCGAGATTTCTTAAAATTTTCTTCTGTCAAAAATGTTATAGTTTTATCTGTATATGTGTGAAAATGAGTATACATTTGCCCATAATGAATACAAGGCTTTCCTGTTTCAACAAAATCTTTTTTCTGAAAATTTCCACCACGCGTGATTGTTGCAAAATCACCTAAAGTAACAGTTTCCACCCCGTCATCAAAAGTAAGAAGCGAGTCGCGGTAGTATTCATACTGCTCGCGACGAGCTTCCAGCTCTGCTTCCAGCTCTGCTTCCAGCTCTGCTTCCAGCAGAGTAAATTTATCAAGAATTCGCACAATTTCATTTTGCACTTGTAGCGGCGGGATGGGGAGTTGAAGGTCAGAAACAGTTGATTTTCCTAACGCGGGAATACCTGCTCCATACTGACATTCCTGCAATTTATATTCTTTTGATTTCAAAAAATGAAAAATATATCTATTTAAAACACACTCTAAAGGTTTTACAAGATAACAATGAGCTCCAGCCCAAAACTTTGTTGTAATAAAATTAACATATCCAGCAGAAGCACCACCTTGAGATATTGTTATAGTATTTTCATCAGTATTGAACTGTTCAATATAACCAGAAGGATTTATTCCGCCATTTATAACTGGATAAGTTCCAGAATCAGCCATATTTTCTTTATTAAACTGTATTCCTTTTCCAATTTCACAAACTTCCCCCAACGTCTTCCACTCCACGCCCTTTGGGCAAAGTTCTTCTATCAATTCATCAAGTTTTGTCATCTGTTTTCCTCACTCTTTGCCTGGGTAAATTTCTGCTGGGCTTCTGAAAGTTTTTTTACTTCTTCCTGCAAGGCTTCTTTTGACGGAAGATAAAGTTCATATTTGCTTGCAAGAATTGTTTTATTCTGTTCGGGTAAACTCATTTTTACCATTTCATCATTTTTTGCCGTACACAAAAGTATTCCAATTGTATTATTTTCTTCGGGCAACTTTTCGTTTCTGTCAAAATAATTCACATACATTTGAAGCTGTCCTAAATCTTCGTGCGTTATTTTATGAGTTTTTAATTCAATTACAACAAAACATTTTAAAAGTCGATTATAAAAAACTAAGTCAACAAAATATTCATCATCTTCTATAAGTAGCCGTTTTTGCCTTGCTACATAAGAAAATCCGTTTCCAAGTTCAAGCAAAAACTGCTGAAGATGTTCAATTAGTGCACTTTCAAAATCTTTTTCGTAATATTCAGCTTTTCTTTCAAGACCCAAAAATTCAAGAATCATAGGGTCTTTAATAATTTCCAATGGATTTTCTGGAATTCTTTCTTTTCTTGCAACTGCCAAAACTTTTTCTTTATTATTACTTTTTAACAAACGCTCATAAAGAAGAGAATCTATCTGCCGTTCAAGTTCACGAGCTGTCCAATTATTATTCACAGCTTCAAGTTCATAGTATTCACGCTTGTCCGCATCCGAAATTTGAATTAAAGCCCTATACTGTGTCCAGTTTAATTGCGAACGCAGTGCGTTCGCAATTGGATATATACGATAAAATTGCCTACTCTGTTCTAACTGCCTTCTTCCAAAGCCACTTCCATATTCTGCTTCAAGTGTTTTAGCTAGATTTTTTATAAGATACAAACCATAATCTGCCCGCTCTTTTCCCTCTTGCTCTTCTTCAAAAATACGCCGTCCTAAATTCCAATACATCTGCACCCGACAAAAATCTACACTTCTTACGGCATTCAACCGAGCTTCTTCTATAATTTTTCTAGCATCGTCTAAAAGATTATCTGATTTTATAAAGGTAAGATTATTTTGTTTTGTCATTTGTTTTCCTCTCTATCACCCAACTGTGTCTTTTCGTTCATCGAACTTTTTTCCTACGCCCCTTCAATTTCTGCAACAATCTTGTCAATTTCTGCACGCAGGGCGTTTTCTTTTTTAACAATGTCTAGAATTTTTTTGTTCAGTTCTTTTATATCAATAACTTCCCTTGTGTCCTGGGCTTCTACATAACTTGAAACAGAAAGATTATATTCATTAGCGGCAATTTCTTCGTTTTTTACAAGGCGGCTGGTATAATCAATTTTTTCTTTGCGGTCAGTGTAGATTTTTAAAATGTTTTCTATATTCTGTTCACTCAGTTTGTTTGAATTTGTAACTTTTATACATTCTTTAGAAGCGTCTATAAAAAGAGTTTTGTTTTCGGCTTTTCCCTTTTTTAAGACCATAATGCAAGTGGCGATGCTCGTTCCAAAAAAAAGATTGTCCGGTAGCTGAATAATGCAGTCAATAAAGTTATTATCAATAAGATATTTACGGATTTTCTGTTCCGCTCCCCCTCGGTACATAATGCCCGGAAAGCATACAATTGCCGCCGTTCCGTTTGCAGCAAGCCAACTTAATGAATGCATAATAAAAGCAAGGTCGGCTTTTCCTTTTGGGGCAAGAACTCCAGCAGGGCTAAAGCGTTCATCATTTATAAGAATAGGATTGTCGTCGCCCACCCACTTAATAGAATACGGCGGATTTGAAACAATTGCTTCAAAAGGCTCATCGTCCCAGTGTTTTGGGTCTAAAAGAGTGTCGCCCAACTGAATATTAAACTTATCATAACTTACATCGTGCAAAAACATATTGATTCTGCAAAGGTTGTAAGTTGTAATGTTTATTTCCTGACCGTAAAAACCCATACGAACATTTTCCGGTCCTAAAATCTTTGCAAATTTTAATAAAAGCGAACCTGAACCGCAGGCCGGGTCATAAACTTTGTTTACAGAAGTTTTTCCTACAATCGTAATTTTTGTTAAAAGTTCAGAAACTTCCTGCGGGGTGTAATATTCGCCGCCACTTTTTCCTGCGTTAGAAGCATACATTCCCATTAAATATTCATAGGCGTCTCCAAAGGCATCTATTGAATTTTCGCTGTAATCTCCGTTACCCAGATTCATGCTTGCAATTCCGTTCATAAGTTTTACAAGCATTTCGTTTCGTTTTACTACAGTTGCCCCAAGTTTATTTGAATTTACATCAATGTCATCAAAAAGGCCTTTAAAATCTTCTTCGCTTTCTGTTCCGGCAGCAGAACCTTCAATTTGTTTAAAGATTTTTGCAAGTTTTTCGTTTAAGTCTGTGTTGTCTTTTCGGGCACTTTCTAAAACATTAGAAAAAAGCTCTGATGGCAAAATAAAAAATCCTTTTTCTTTTACAATGTCATCTTTTATAGTTAATGCTTCATCATCACTAAACCTGGCATAAGAAAAATCTTTATTTCCCGCTTCAATTTCGCCTTTAGAAATGTAGCGATCAAGGTTTTCTGAAATATATCTGTAAAAAAGCATACCAAGCACATACTGTTTAAAATCCCAGCCGTCTACGCTACCCCTAAGGTCGTTTGCAATCGCCCAGATTGTACGATGAAGTTCTGCTCTTTCTGTTTCTTTTTTGTTGTCCATTAGTGCCTCTCTTCCTAAAGTTAGCATAAAATTCGTTTAATTTCTATATTGAAGGATTTTATATTTTATCAAGCCCCTTTTTCCATTCTATCAAATAAATGAACCCACTTTATCAAGATAAACGCACCCACTTTATCAAGATAAACACACCCATTTTATCAAGATGAACATACCCATTTTATCAAGATGAACATACTCATTTTATCAAGATAAACACACACATTTTATCAAGATAAACGCACCCATTTCATCAAGATAAACCTATCTATTTTATCAAGATGAAATTAAAAAAAAATGGGATAAAACGGCTTAAATTCGCGCAAAAATGGGATAAAATCGGATTAAAAGTGGGATAAAAAAAGAAGCCTGGCATTCAAAAAACACCAGACTTCTTAAAAGATTTTTTTCATAACGGTTTTCCTTCTCCCGCACAATCTACAGGAAATAAAATTACAATTTAAAGCGCCGTTAGTCCGCCTTAAACAGATTTTTTTAACTTTCAGATTCCTCTGAATTGTCTGTTTCGTCTTCAATTTCTGTATCACTTTCAGCAGGAAGATATTTTGCATCCAACTTTACAAAAACTGGCTTATTCAATTTTTCTTTTAGCATTGTTTCCGGCGAAAAAATTACTTTTATGCCGTCAATATCATTTGCTGTAACTTGGTTTGCTTTTTGATAGCCTTTGCAGCTATTTTTTAGCCCAAGCTTAAAAATTCCAAAACTATCAAGCCGAACTTTGTAGCCGAGCATCATATATTTTGGAACAGTTAAAAGCAAACTTCGGATTACTCCGATTACTTCTGTTGCGGTAAGTGTTGTACTTTCTGAAATTTCTTCAGCAAGATTATTAACATTTACTTCTGCGATATATGCAGGTGCCGGATAAAATTTTCCGTCTGCATCCATGTCACGAGGATTTTTCCTCTTTCTGCTAACAAATGGAATTGCCATAATAGGCCTCCAAAGATTTTATTTTACTGATTTTGCATTGTTTTTCAAAAACTAATTTTATCTATTTTTCAACGAACATTCGATTAAAATCATATTTTTGACACAAAACCTAGTAATTATTGCCAAAACTAGATAAATCTTTCGATTTTTTCTCTTATTTTACTATCTTTAATATAACAAACCTAAAAACAGATGTCAACAAAAACTTACACTTTTATAC
>CAVHIX010000034.1:12844-13911 GCA_963636135.1 Anaerovoracaceae bacterium | reverse complement strand
GCTGAAAATATTCCACAAGAACAGGAACAAAAAGAATATGTGCCTTTTGCGGGCCTTGGAAGAATCCGCACTTCAACTTTGGCATCAAAAGAAGGGGAAGCAAGAGTTCCGCTAGTAATTTCAGTGTGGTTTAATTACAAAAAAAATGACACTCAATTTTACGAAGAACTTTCTTCAAAATCAGCACAAATAAAATCTTTAATCAGTGCATATTTTTCTAAAAACACAAAAGAATATTTTTTAAATCTTGGCGAAGAAAATGTGAAAAAACAACTTCTTTCAATAATAAACGAGCACTTAGTTCTTGGAAAAATCGAAAATCTGTACTTTTCGGAATATATTTTTTTAAATTAATGAAACTTTTGAAAAAATACTAAGTCTAATTTTTAACACTAAAAAATGAGGTTTTAAATGGATAACGCATTAAATTCAACGGCACAAGTTGTAATGGCAGTCGTTCCAATTGTTGGAATTGCAATCGGCGGAATCACAATATTTTTTTATCTGCTTTGGCGCCATCACGAAATAAAATTGCAAATTCAAACGGGGACTTTCGTTCCAACTAAATTTAATTTAAAAATTTTTTCACTTTTGTCGGGGCTTTTACTCACGGCAATCGGTTTTATGCTCACAATCGTTTTTGCAATCATCGACGGATTTCAATATTCGATTCTTGCAGGGCTCTTGCCACTTGCAGTCGGATTAAGTCTGCTTTTATTCTACAAAATTTACCCGGAATTCCACAAAAAGAATGATTAAAAATAAAACTCCTGATTCAAATTCTTTACAGAATAAAATTAGGGATTTTACATTAATAAAAAAAATTCTCAAAGGCGATAAAACTTCATTTGCGACGCTAATGACTTTTTACAAAAAACGAATTTTTATCTTCGGGAAAAGTTTTTTTCACAATGATGATGACGCAAACGATTTTGTTCAGGATGTTTTCATCAAAGTTTTTTTAAATTTAAAATCGTTTCAGTGGAAATCTTCTTTTTCAACCTGGCTTTTACGAATTTCTTACACGACAGCGATAAATTCTATAAATAAAAAAAAGGAATATTTAC
>CAVHIX010000034.1:0-12834 GCA_963636135.1 Anaerovoracaceae bacterium | reverse complement strand
TTACCACTCGCAGAAAATCTTGAACTTCCGGCTAAAGAATACACCCCCGAAGAAAATCAACTTCGAAAAATAACGCAGCAGGCCGTAAATGAAGCAATTCAAAATCTTCCGGAAAAATACGCAATCGTCGTGGATATGTATTTTTTCTACGATGTTCCGTATTCTCAAATCAGCGAAATTACAAAATTGCCAATCAACACGATAAAATCTCATATTTTCAGGGCAAAAAAAATTTTAAAAGAAAAACTCGAGGCTTATTATGAAAAATAAAAAATGCGAATCAATTTTAGAACAATATTTAGACTTAGACAAAAATCAAAAAGTGCCTTTTTCGCTTACAATGCATCTTCTTTTTTGCAAAAGTTGCCGACAGAAAATTAAACTTCTTTCAAAAGCACAAAAAATTATAAAAGAACCGATTGAACTTGCTACCCCGATTACAGATTCCGTAATTCAGAGCGTTTTACAAAAAATCGATGAAAAACAGAATATAAAAATCCGCAAAAATCCTGTAAATATTTTGCAATGGGTAATCGCCGGAATTTTAATGCTTTCAATGATTGCGTTTTCACTCGAACAAGTGAACAAAATCAACAGCCGCAACATGGTTCTTTCGTATGTTTTAATGATTGCGTTTGCGGTAATCGCCTATTGTGCAAGTTTCGTTTGCTGCAATTTAGATTTTTTCGTAAAAAAACTTAACATTAAACTTATAAAATAATTATTCCTGCGGAAACTGCTTTTTTAATTTTTTATAACAGAATATAAACGCCGGAATTAAAAAGGCATCCGCGAAAATCCAGGCACAAGGAGAAGCAAAAGTTACGGCATAAAATCCGATTACGGGAACAAATGCAAATCCGAAAAGTGCACGGGCAATCATTTCAAAAACACCAGCTAAAATTGAAAGCGTTGAAAATCCCATTCCCTGAATCATAAAGCGAACAGAATTTACGAGCGTCAATGCAAAATAAAAAATCGAATTTGAAATTAAAAACTGATGAGCATTTTTTATAATTTCCGTCTGGCTTGAATCCAAGAATAAAAGTGCCAATTTTCCGCCAAAAAAGAACAAAAACAAAAATGCACACGCAGAATATATAAATCCGATTATGCAAGCAGAACACAATCCCGTTTTTAATCGTTTAATTTTTTTTGCTCCAATATTTTGACCGGCGTATGTTGCCATCGTGGTCCCTAAGGCATCAAATGGACAGGCGAAAAACTGAATTACCCTTAATCCAACAGTTGTGGAAGCAACAGCCGCGGAACCTAAACCATTAATCGCAGATTGCAAAATTACACTTCCGATTGCGGTAATCGAATACTGAAGACCCATCGGGATTCCCATTCCGCACAATTTTTTACACAAATAAAAAGAAAAAACTTTATCTTCCTTTTGTAATTTTAAAATCGCAAACTTTTTTTTGATAAAAATGAAACATAAAATTCCGGAAACGCCTTGAGAAATCACAGTTGCGTACGCTGCCCCCTGAACGCCGGCTTTTACAACAAGAATGAAAAATAAATCTAGAACGATATTTAAAAAACTTGAAAAAAGTAAGAAATAAAGCGGAGTTTTGCTGTCGCCAAGGGAACGAATTACCCCGGAAGTTAAATTATACAAAAATCCGAACGGAATTCCTGCAAAAATAATTACAATATAATCACTTGCGTGGTCAATAATATTTTCCGGAGTCTGCATTACGCGTAAAAGCGGCTTACACAAAACAACAGTCAAAATCGCATACAAAATAGAAAAAACGGTTGTCAAAACGATTGCATTATAATAGAACTGCCTCATTTTTGAATAATCGCGGGCCCCAAAGCATTGCGCGATTGGAATTGCAAATCCCGCAGTGATTCCCATACAGAATCCTAAAATCAAAAAAGAAACAGAACCTGTAGAACCGACCGCAGCTAAATCTTCGACGCTCAAAAATTTTCCAACGATAACCGTGTCGGCTACATTATAAAATTGCTGAAAAAGATAACCAACCAAAACAGGAAGAGCAAAATTTATTATTAGCTTTCCAGGATTTCCATCCGTTAATTCTTTTGTCATATGCAAAGTTATATTTATATTTTAAAACTTTGTCAATTTGATTAAAAAATTTTATACTTCGCGGATATCTTCAATTTTTTTACAGCATGAAAGGCAGATTTCTTTATATTTTTCTAAGGAAATATTTGTCGCTTTTATGGTAACTTTTCTGCAATTTGATTCGCAACCTTCTGTCGTAATACAAGAAACGATTTTTCCGCCAAAAGATGCTAATTTCTGTGCAAAAGTGCTCAACGAACCGACATCATCGCTCATTTCTACAACGGCACGAACGCCTTTTGTGCGGGCATTGAACATTTCGATGAACATTTTAAACAAATCGCTATCCGTAATAATTCCGACTAAAAGATTTTCTTTTAAAACTGGAAGACAACCAAAATCGCCATCTGACATAATTCTAGCTGCTTCTTCAACAGTTTCTTCCGGATGCACAATTTTTACATCTTTTATCATAACTTTTTCAACAGTCAGTTTTGCAAGCAAATAACTCAATTCAAAAACATCAAGCGTTGTTGCGTCACTTGGGGAAACCCGCTGCAAATCATTTTCTGTTACAAGCCCGATTAAAGCACCATTTTTATCCACAACTGGAAGTTTTTTAATATTATTTTTTTTCATTAATTCTGTTGCTTCCAAAATTGTAGCTTTTGCATTAATCGTAATCGGATTTTTAGTCATCACATCTTTTACTAACATATTGTGCCTCCGTTAAACTCAAAGTAAATTTTACACCAGAATTTTAAATTTAACCACCTAAATATGCAGAAATTACCGCTTTATCAGTGATTAAGTCGCTCGCGTTCCCTTCTTTTGTGATTTCACCGGTTTCAAGAATGTAAGCGCGGTTTGCAATCGAAAGGGCCTTATACGCATTCTGTTCAACAAGCAAAATCGTAGTACCAGAAGAACTGATTTTTTTAATAATTTCAAAAATTTCATCTACAAGAATTGGGGCCAATCCCATTGAAGGCTCGTCCAAAAGCAAAAGTTTCGGTTTTGACATTAAAGCCCGGGCCATCGCAAGCATCTGCTGTTCACCGCCAGAAAGAGTTCCCGAAAACTGATTTATTCGTTCTTTTAATCGCGGAAAAAGCGAAAAACACCATTCAATATCTTTTTTAATCTGATCTTTATCTTTTCTAAGGAATGCGCCCATTTCAAGATTTTCACGAACGCTCATATCTGCAAAAACGCGTCGACCTTCCGGAACCTGAATAAGGCCCATTTTCACAATTTTATCAGCACCAAGATTTGTAACATCAACACCATCAAAAATAATATTCCCGGAAACTTTTTTAATCAGATTGCTGATTGAGTGAAGCGTTGTAGTTTTTCCAGCCCCATTTGAACCGATTAAACTGATAATTTCACCAGATTCAACGCGAAAACTAATATTTTTTAGAGCTTTAATTGCCCCGTACGAAACAACAAGATTTTTTACTTCTAAAAGACTCAATTTATTCCCCCTTCGCCATTTGTTCGTAACCAGAACCAAGATATGCCTTAATTACAGCCGGATTTGACTGAATTTCCTGAGGAGTTCCAGAAGCAATTACACTTCCGTAATTTAAAACCATTAGCCGCTCGCAAATTCCCATTACAAGTTTCATATCATGTTCAATCAAAAGAACTGTGAGATTAAATTCTTTTCGGATAAACGAAATCATTTGCATCAATTCCTGGGTTTCCTGGCCATTCATTCCGGCGGCAGGTTCGTCTAAAAGCAAAAGTTTTGGATTTGACGCTAAAGCACGGCAGATTTCAAGTTTTCGCTGTTCACCATACGGAAGATTTTTTGCAAGTTCCAAAGATTTTTCCTGCATATGAAACAAACTCAAAAGATGAAGGGCCCTTTCGGTCATCAATTCTTCATCATTTCTAAATTTTTTTGTACGGAATTCAACATCAAGCGGATTTACACTTCGATTTTGATGCAAAGCGATTTTTATATTATCCAAAACGCTCATCGCACTAAAAAGTCTGATATTCTGAAAAGTTCGCGCAATTCCAATTCTGTTCAATTCTGCCGGAGATTTTTTATTTATAACCTGAAGATTCCCATTTTTATCAACAAAAGTAATTGTTCCGCTCGTTGGCTTATAAACCCCCGAAAGCATATTGAAAACTGTAGTTTTTCCAGCTCCGTTTGGCCCGATTAATCCGATTAATTCCCCCTGATAAAGTTCAAGTGAAAAATCAGAAACGGCCCTGAGCCCTCCAAAAACGATTGATATATCTTTTGCCCTCAATAATAATTCTTTTTCCATATTATTTTCCTTTTTTAATTAACGATTTAAACCATTTTCCAATCGATTTAAAATAATCTGGTATTTTAAAGAAGCAAAGTTCATTTGAGCCGAGCAAACCTTGAGGCCTAAAAAGCATCATACAAATTAAAATTACAGGATAAATCAAAAGTCGGTAATCTTTTAAGAATCGCAAAACTTCCTGCAAAACAGTGAGAACAAAAGCTGCCAAAACTGAACCGGTAACGCTTCCCATTCCGCCTAAAACAACATAAATTAAATGATTTACAGAATTGTTAAACGACGCTAAATCAGGTTTTATAAATCCGATTAAAGGTGCATAAAGAGCCCCACCAAGTCCGCCGATAAAAGACGCAATTACAAATCCAATCATCTTATATCTGAAAACGCCGATTCCGCTGCTATTAGCCGCAATTTCATCTTCGCGAACAGCCATAATTGCACGCCCGTAAGTTGATCTTAAAAAATTCTGCAATGCGACAATCACCAAAACTAAAGTTCCGATTATGCTGACATACGAAATCATTGCGCCCCAATTCAAAGAAGAAGTAAAAACTGTACTGAACTGAATTCCGTTTGGTCCACCAGTCCAAGATTTTTGATTCAACAGAACAACACGAATAATTTCCCCGAACGCCAAAGTTACAATCGCAAGATAATCGCCTTCAAGTTTTAAAGTTGGAAAACCAATTAAAAATCCAAAAAATGCCGCAATTAATCCCGCCAAAATAATGCTAATCGGTAACGGAATGTGAGCACTTTGCGTTAAAAGGATTACAGAATACGCTCCAATCGCCTGAAATCCAGCTTGCCCCAAACTAAGTTGGCCCGTAATTCCGCAAACAACATTTACGCTAAGCGCCATAATCGCATTTACGCCCGAAAGACTTATAACTTGCGCCCAATAAGCATCAATTCCGATTGGAAAATCAAAATAAAAAGTTTTAATCTGAATTAAAATAGCTGGAATAAGTATAAAACCAAACGCTATTGCCGTTAAAATTAAAGAATTTCTATAAAATTTGTTTTTCATAAACGCTTCCTTGTTTTATACTTTTACAACTTTCTTTTTACCCAAAAGACCAGTCGGTTTTACCAAAAGAATTACGATTAAAATACAATACGAAATTGCATCCGCATACTGAGAAGAAATGTAGGCCTTTGTCATTGTTTCAGCGACTCCCAAAATCACGCCACCAAGCATTGCACCTGGAATTGACCCGATTCCGCCTAAAACTGCCGCAACGAAAGCCTTAAGTCCCGGAATATAGCCCATTGTAGGTTCAATCTGAGGATAAGCCGTTGCATACAAAACTCCGCCAGCGCCCGCCAAAACTGAACCAATAACGAATGTAATTGCGATTGTTCGGTTTACATTTACACCCATCAAACTTGCAGCACCCATATCGTAACTTACGGCACGCATTGACCGCCCAGTTTTTGTATAATTGATTACATAATTTAAGATTAACATTAAAACTGCAGAAAGAATTATTACAATCAACTGAATATTAGAAATTGAAATTAAACCATTCGGGAAAGATTTTGTAACAAGATTAAAAACATGAGTTTCCATTGTCGGGAATTGTCGCGGATTTGGCCCAACAAAAGGTAAAACTCGCATTCCGTTTTGCAAAATTAATTCTACCGCAATTGCAGTAATAAGCGAATTTAATCGCGGAGAAGACCTTAAAGGCCTGTACGCACACCGTTCAATCAGTAAGCTCAAAAGGGCACAAACAATCATTGCTCCGGCAAAGGCACAAGTAAGCCCAAACGGATTTACGCCTAACGCCTTAAGAATAAAATATCCTGTGTATGCTCCAACCATCATTACATCGCCATGCGCGAAATTAATCAGTTTTACAATTCCATAAACCATTGTATAACCAAGAGCGATTAAAGCATAAATACTTCCTAACGAAAGTCCATTTACAAGCTGTTTAAGAAAGGTATCCAATGTTATCCTCCACCAAATATATCTTTACTATTTTACTAGATTTTTTTCAAATAAAAAAGGGTACACACCAAAAAAGTATGTACCCCATTGCACATTATTTAAAAAATATCAAAAAATCAGCAATTATTCTTCGATGTTTACAGTTGCAAAATATTTCTGAGAAAGTTTTGAACCGTCTTTTACCATCTGAATCATTACGGCAGATTTAATTGGGTTTCGGTTTGCATCGAATCTGATATGGCCTGTTACATAATCGCCATCTGTATCTTCAAGGGCATCACGAACAGCAGAAGCATCTGAAGAACCAGCTTTTAAAATCGCATCTTTCAACATATAAACTGTATCGTAACCTAAAGTTGCAAATGCGTTTGGTTTTTTAGAATATTTTGCTTCAAAGTTTTTAACAAATTTCTGAACAACTTCAGAATCGCTATCTTCTGCATAGTGATTTGAATAATATCCGTTTAAAACTTCATCGCCGGCAACTTCTGTTAATCCGTCCCAACCATCAGCACCAACGATTGGAGTTTTTACACCCTGAGCACGAAGCTGTTTTGCAATCAATGAAACTGTTGAATAATAATCTGGAATATAAATTACATCAGGAGAAGCAGATTTTACTTTTGTGATAATTGCGTTGAAATCTTTTTCGCCAGTGCTGTAAGATTCTTTTGCAACGATTTTTCCGCCCTGTTTTTCAAACTGAGCAATAAAATTATCTGTTAAACCTACAGAATAGTCGTTTCCAATATCGTAAAGGATTGCGGCATTTCTCGCATTAAGATTTTCATAAGAGAATTTTCCACCAATTCGTCCCTGGAAAGGATCTGTAAAACATGTTCTGAAAATATAATTTCCAGCATCTGTTAAAGATGGAGTTGTTGCGGCTGGAGCAATCTGTAAAACTTTATTTGCCTGAGCCTGAGAAGTAATTGCAATTGAACAACCAGAAGTTAAAGAACCAATAATAATTCTTGTTCCGTCGCGAGTAATCAATTTTTTGTATGCACTAACAGATTTTGCAGCATCTCCTTCATCATCTTCACAAATGAATTCGAGTTTTTGACCGTTAATTCCACCAGCAGCATTAATTTCTTCTACTGCAAGGTCAATACCGTTTTTACATTCAACACCATAAACTGCAACGCCACCAGAAAGAGGTGCAATTCCACCGATTTTAATTGTTTTTTCTTTTTTTGAAGAACAACCGAAAATCGCTAAACTTAATACAGCAAAAGCTGCAAAATTTAAAATCTTTTTCATATAATACTCCGCAAATGTAAAATCTACATTTTTTAATAGAATAATAAATTGCTTTTCTTTGGTAAATATGTAGAAATTAAAAATATTGTATAAAAGTTCATTTTTTTCTATAATAAAAATATGAGTACGCATAAACAAATCAACGAAGAAGTTTTAAATAATCTTCTATATTTATCACGCCTTTCCCCAGAAAGCACAAACATTGAAACTTTAAAAAAACAAGTTAGCGAAATCGTAGGCTATTTTGAAATTCTTTCTAAATACGATGACAGCGAAAATCCTTACGACGCATATCCTTCAACACAAGCTGAACTTTTACGAAACGACGAAATCGTGGAAGGATTGGCAATTTCTGATGTAAAAAATATTTCAAAAGATTTTATGGACGGATATTTCCAGGTTCCTAAAGTTTTAGAATCTTAATTTTCCAAAAGGAAAAATCATGGCTAGTACAATTAAACAAATTATCGAACAATTAAAAAACGGAACACAAACAAGCGTAAATCTTGTAAAAAATACAATTGAAACTTTCGAAAGCGACAAATCTTCAGAAAAACCTTTAAACGCATTTTTGGAACTTTACCCGCATGCATTAAAAATGGCAGAACAAGCTGATTCTCAAATCCAGGAAGCAAAAAAGAACAATACCCTTGACCAGCTTTTTACTGAAAAACCGCTTTTAGGAATTCCTTTTGCAAATAAAGACAATATTTCTTCAAAAGGGAATAAATTAACTTGCGGCTCAAAGATTTTGCAAGGCTATGTTGCCCCTTACAACGCAACTGTTATTGCCCGCCTTGAAAAAGCAGGTGCCATTCCCGTTGGCCGCTGTAATCAGGACGAATTTGCAATGGGCTCTTCAACTGAATATTCTTCTTATGGCGCAACAAGAAACCCAATCAACCGCGAATATGTTTCTGGCGGTTCTTCTGGAGGGTCGGCTGCGGCTGTAAGTTCAAATCAGGCACTTTTCGCACTCGGAACAGAAACTGGCGGTTCAGTTCGTCTTCCGGCTTCATACTGCGGACTTTACGGATTAAAACCAACTTACGGAGTTTTGTCACGCTGGGGCGTTGTAGCATACGGTTCTTCCCTCGATCAGGTTGGACTTTTAGGCCACACTCCACAGGATATTGCTCTTCCGTTGGCATGTATGGCAGGCTCTGATTTTTACGACGACACTTCAAGCGATTTACCAAATTCAGAAAGTCTAAAAAATCTTGAATCATACAAAGATTTATCTTCATTAAAAATTGCAATTCCAAAACAGTTTTTGCAGACAAAAGGACTCGATCCAGATGTAAAAAATGTTTTTGACCAGACTCGCGCATGGTTCACTTCAAAAGGCGCCACAATCGAAGAAGTTAATATCGATGTTTTGGACGCTTCAATCGCTTCGTACTATGTAATTGCACTTTCTGAAGCCGCTTCAAATTTAAGCCGATTTGACGGAATCCGCTACGGAAACAGAATCGACAACGGTCAAGGCTACGACGAACTTTTTATCGACACTCGTTCAAACGGATTTGGTCCTGAAGTAAAACGCCGAATCGTAATCGGAAATTATGTTTTATCTGAACAATTTTCCGGCGATACATACAAAAAAGGGATGACTGTTCGTGCCAGAATTCAGCGGGAAATGGCAAAATTATTTGAATCCTACGATTTGGTAATCTGCCCCACCTGCCCTACTCCAGCATTTAAACTTGGTCAAAAAGTTGACGATCCGTTGGAAATGTATTTAAGCGATATGTATAATGTTTTTGTAAATCTTGCGCGAATTCCTTCAATCAGTGTGCCAGCGGGAACAGCTCCACACACAGATAATATGCCAATCGGAATTCAGTTTGCAGGCCCAATGTTCAGCGAAGCAAAATTGTTACAAATCGCTCAAAGCTGGGAAGAAGATCACAAAAATTGCGGATTTCCGTTAAAATAATTCGAGGTAAATATGGCTATTGATAAATATGAAATTGTAATCGGTTGTGAAATTCATACACAGCTTTTAACTAAAACAAAGGCCTTTTGTGCTTGTGAAAATCGTTATGGTGGAATGCCAGACACTCGAGTTTGCCCAGTTTGTTTAGGTCTTCCGGGTGCCATGCCTCGAATTTCAAAAGGTTATGTTGAACTTGGCGCGGTTGCCGGTCTTGCCTTAAATTGCGACATTGCTTCTTACACAAAATTCGACAGGAAACACTATTTTTACCCGGATCTTGCAAAAGGTTACCAGATTACACAATACGATTTGCCACTTTGTACCGACGGATTTGTAGATTTGCCTTTAGTTCATTACCCAAAAGAAGAACAGCCAGGCGGAAAAAATTGTCGTCCTAAAAATTTCATTGGTGAAGACTGCATTATCGAAAACAAATATCGCCGAATCAGAATTGAACGAATTCACCTTGAGGAAGATGTAGGAAAATCCTTGCACCTTGAAGGAAAACATTCTTACATCGACTATAACCGTTGTGGAACTCCGCTAATCGAAATCGTTACAAAACCTGATATGACTAGCCCGGAAGAAGCCGCACTTTTTATGCAGACCGTTCAAGAAATCTTACGTTATGTAAAAGTTACAAAAGGTAATCTTGAAGAAGGAAATATGAGATGCGATGCGAACATCAACTTGAATGTTTGGGAAGACGGCAAACTCTATCACACTCCAATTTCTGAAATCAAAAACTTAAACTCTTTTAAAGCCATAAAAGACGCCTGCACATACGAAGCTCAGCGCCAGTTAAAAGAATTTATCGAAGACCGCCAGGAATTTAATCCAGGTTTTAAAGTTACAATGGGCTGGAACGAAGTTGAAGAAAAAACTGTAGTTCAGCGAACAAAAAATTCTTTCGTGGATTACAGATTTACAACTGAACCGGATATTAAACCGTTTACAGTCAGCACAGAATTGGTCGAAAAAGCTGCAGAATGTGTTGGCGAATTGCCGGAACAAAAACGCGTTCGTTTCCAGGAAGAATACAATCTTACTCAGTTTGATTCAGAAGTTTTAACTGGAACCCGCGAACTTTCTCTTTGGTTTGAAAAAGCCGCAGAACAGGCAAAAAATCCAAAACGAGTTGCAAATTTAATCATCGCAGAACTTTTGGCAGTTTTGAACGAAAATAAACAAACAATCGAAGATTTAAAAATCACACCACTTCACATTGCTGAACTTTCCGACGCCCTTGAAGATAAAAAAATCACTTCAAAACAAGGAAAAGAAGTTTTCGCAGAAATGCTAAAAACAAACGACCTTCCTTCAAAAATCATAAAAGAAAAAGGTTTTGAAGTTGTAAGCGATTCAAGTGCAATCGAAAAAATCGTCGACGATGTAATCAATTCAAATCCAAAAGCAATTGAAGATTTCAAAAAAGGAAAAACAAATGTTGTCGGCTGGCTCATGGGCCAAGTAATGAAAGCTTCCCAAGGAAAAGCAAGTCCGGCAGAAGCTACAAAAATGATTAACGAAAAATTAGCAAAACTTTAATCTTCTGTTCAATTTATTGGGGTGCCTTTTAAGTTCGTTTCACTTGTCATTCCGAATCCATTTTGGAATCTCATAACGGGCTTTTTAGGCACCTCGAATTTTTATAAGTGTTCTTCTTCAAATTTTATAAAATCAGCTTCTTTTAACGGGCGCGAGTAATAATACCCCTGAATAATGTCGCATCCCAAAGATTTTAGGCAATTTTTTTGTTCTTCAGTTTCAACACCTTCAAAAACAGTGATTTTTTTAAGTTTTTTGCCCAAACTGATTAAAGTTGAAACCACATTCACAGTTCTGTTCAAATCATTTTCTGAAGTTAAGAATTTCTGGTCAAATTTTACAATATCAATCGAAAGGGAACTGAGCATATTCAACGAAGATTCGCCACTTCCAAAATCGTCCATTGCAACTAAAAATCCGGCTTTGTGGAATTCTTCAATTGCAATTTTCAAAAAGTCAGAATTTTCTTTTATTGACCGCTCCAAAATTTCAACTTCAACAAAATGCGGCGGAATTTTATATTTATTGAACAAATCTGTAAATCTCTTAAAAAACTGCGTAAATTTTTCTTTTTCAAGATGACAGCGCGAAATATTTACGGAAATCGGAACAACTTTTTTATTTTTGTCCAACTGAGATTTTATAAATTTAAAAACTTTTTCGTAAACGATAAAATCCAAATCTTCGACAAAACCATTTTTTTCAAAAATCGGAATAAACGCAGCCGGCGAAAGATAGCCCAATTCAGGATTTGAACTGTTCCAGCGAACGAGCGCTTCAGCACTAACGATTTTTTCAGTTTGAGTGTCAATTTTTGGCTGATAAACGACTTCAAATTCATCTTTTAAAACCGCATTTTGAATTTCCTGTTCAATTACGCGCTCATGACGAATCTGTTTTTCAATTTTTGAAGAATAAAATTCAAAAGATTTATTAATATTTTCTTTTATAAGATTTTTTGCAAAAGTCGCGTTTCCAATATGCTGCCGAATATTCGCTTTTTCCGCAGGATTTTGCGTAATCAGTGAAAGTCCAAATTTTACATAAACATGAATAGTGTCAGAACTCAGATTTTTGTCGATAATTTTAATTTCTTCAGAAATCAGGTCGATTACTTCACTCACAGAATTAATTTGAATTATAATGTAAAAATGATCCGCATAACTGTGGGCGCAAAATCCCTTATTTTTTGAAGCAAAGGCCCGCAAATATTTTGCAAGTGAAGAAATTATTTTATTCCCGACATCGTAACCTTTATCCTGATTTATAAATTTCATTCCGCGAATATCACAGGCAATTAAAACGAAACGCTTATTTTTCTGTTTTATAAGGCGTTCAGCTTTCTGTTCAAAATATTCCTGAAAATAAACGCATGTTGTTGTATCAAAACTTTTTGTAATAAATCGCGAAATCATATACAAAATCAGCAAAACGATTAAAATTCCGAATGCAAAACCGAAAATTATACTTTTTTTTACGCCGTTTACGCGACTATAAAAACTGTTTTCTTTTGCATCTGGCAGAATTATCGCAACTTTCCAATTTTTATCTGGTATTTGCTGAATGTAAATGTAATTTTTTCCGTCAAAATTTGATTCATCTAAAAAAATCGAATCAGGCTCACTTTCATAATTTTGAGGATAAATAAATTTTTTTGAAAGATAATCTTTTTCAGAATGGTAAATAATCGTATCATCTTCATTTATAAGACAGATTTTATTGTAAGAACCAATTTGAAGCGAATCGGCAATATTTTTTAAATAAAAAATCGGAACTTCCGCAAAAACAACGC
>CAVHIX010000033.1:0-13930 GCA_963636135.1 Anaerovoracaceae bacterium | reverse complement strand
TGAAGAAATTGCATTTTCACGGATTATAAAAAAAGTTACTTTTGAAAACGGAATTTGGCAAAATCTTCCAGCGTATATTGAAAAAGAAAATCCAAAATCATTTGACGATGCAAAAACGATTTTTCACAATTTTTACACCAAACGAACAGAAATTTATCAAAATCTTGCTGATTTTACAGTTGAACTTTCAAAAAATACAAAAGAACAAAACTGCAAAATCATTTTAGAAAATTTATCTTTAGCATAAAATTATTTTTGGCAATCGCCGCAACCACCACCGCAGGAACAATCTCCGCCACATCCGCCTTCACCGCCACAATTGCAGTCGCCACCACAATCGCCTCCGCAACAGCATCCAGAATTCATTTTTAAATCTTCTTCCGTAGCTTCACGAACATCAAGAATTTCAATGTCAAAAGTTAAATCTTTTCCGGCAAGTTCATGATTTCCATCTACAGTTACAGTTTTATCAGTAACTTTTACAACATGAACAATCAGTGCCCCACCATTCGGAGAAGTCGCCTGAAAAGCCATTCCCACTTCGATTGGAAAATCTGTATCAAACTGATCGCGACTAACTTCAAGAACAAGATTTTCGTTATAAAGACCGTATGCTTCACTTGCAGGAACATGAGCCGTAAACTTTTGCGAAGGGCCCTTCCCCTCAAGTTGTTTTTCAAGACCAGAAATAATCATTTTTGTTCCATGAATGTATTCAAAAGGCTCTTTTCCAATTGTAGTGTCTAACTGATTTCCGTCAGAATCGAAAAGCGTATAATTTAATTTTACAACAGTATTTTCTGCAATATTCATATTTTCCCCAAAATTAGATTGTTCCGTACGGATTTGATCCGTATGGATTTTCGCCGAATTCGTCAAAACCTTCGCTTGCTCCATCCTGAACAACTTCTGTAACTTCCGGAACGGCATCTTTTATATATCGCTCAACGCCCATTTTAAGCGTCATTACAGCCATCGGGCAACTTCCGCACGCACCAACCAATTTTAAATGAACACGATTTTGTTCATCAATGCAAACATATTCCATATCCCCGCCGTCAGCTTGAAGTTGCGGACGAAACATTTCTATCGCTTCTAAAACTTTCTCTTCAATAGTCTGATTTCCTTCAGCCATTTTAAACCTCTTTATTATAAGAATAAAACTATTTTACAAAAAAAATGGCATTATGTAAGATTTAAACTCATTTATTCGCATTATAGAAAAATGCGTTCAACATTTTTGCGGTTTTCATCTGAAAATAATGACATTTTTTTTAATTTTATATTTTTATTTTAATTTTTTTAATCCGTTTAACAAATTTGATGCCGCCGAACTATTCCCCGTAACTTTTTCAAGGGCATTAGAAACAGCACTCGAAGTTTGTTCTTTTAATTTCTTTTCGAGCAAAGATTTAAATTCATCTCGAGATTTTGTAAGTTGTTTTTGATAACTTGAAACATCATTTTCGAGAATATTGAATTTTGAAATCTGCTCCGTTGCAATTCCTGTTTTTTCAGAAATCAATTTTGTAAGATTTTCTGTAGCAGTTTTTGCAATTGAAGTTAATTCATCTTCGATTGCTTTTACAACCGGCGTTACAAGCTGAGAAGCCAATTTTTCAGGATTTTCAAGCGTTACAACCATTCCATTTGTTGCATCGTATCCAACTGTAAAACCAATATTCAATTTTGAAACTTTTGAAAGCGCATTTTTATAGATTTTACAAACTTGTTCCGGCTCAAAATCCATTCCATTCATATTTTGAACTTTCATATCAAGGGAACCGCTTACGCTCCAACTTCCGTCGCTTTTTGCCGTAAGATTTGCCAAAATATTTGTCGCAGAAGTTAAATCAAAAACCTGGGCATTAAAACTAAGCGGATAACCATTTCCAGTGTAATTTGCCTGAACCAACGGCGATTTTGAAGAAGAACGAGCATCCACAGTTACAGAAGCATTATTTTCGTGGGATAAAACTTTAAAATCCGCAGAAATTACAGCAGGCTTTCCCCATTGATCCATATTGCTACTGATGTCAGTTGCGTATCCATGAAATAAATCTTCCGTTCCCTGATATTCCTTTCCCGAAGCTTCCAATTTTTTTACCAAAAGTTTCGGAACTGTATCTTTTTTAAAGTAAACATCGCGACCACTTGAACGGGCAATTCCAGTTTTTTTACTAGATTTTTTTGTTTCAGCAATTGTAGTTTCAGTTGATTCTGATTTTGAAGAATTATTTGCCGCACTTAATGCCGTTTGCGTCAACTGATTTACATACGGATAATAATCACCACAATATTTGTATAAAATTCCTTCAACGGCGTTATTCATAATTTTTTGCAATCCCGAAGCCGAAAAAGTCGATTTTAATTCATTTACTTTTGAAGAAACAAGATTTTTATCAGAATTAATCGCAGCAGTCAGATTTTTTGAATAAGTTTGAACACTCTTAGAATCTGTTTTTATATCGTTTGCAACTGTTTCAAAACTTGAAATTAAAGAATTTGTTTTTTCAAGAAGAGCATTTCCTTCTTTTACGATAGTCGGAATTTGAGACGCATCCGCAGAATTCAATTTTTTAGTCAAAGATTCGATTGACGAACTAAATTCCGTAATTTGAGTTTTCATTTCTTCTGGTTTTTTAGCCCATTTTTCAACTTTCTGCTGAACATCGCTTGCAATCGTTTTTGCAGTTTCCGGCGACTTTAATTCATCCTGAAAATTTTCAAGCATTTTTTCCGGATTGTACGATTCAAACAAAGCCTTAAGTTCATTTGCAGCCCCATCGAGCAATTCGTTCATTTTATTTGAAGTCTGTTTTTTTTCGGCTTTCACCTCTGAAGATTCTTTTGACTTTTTTAATTCCCCAGAAGTTTTTCGTTCTGTATCGAGTTCAACATCAGTAACGGCAATTTCTTCGGCAACAAATTTTCCGCGCAAAAGTTCCGTAAGGTTGTAATTCATAGAAATTCGCCCAATCTGGAAAATATTTGACATCGGTTTATCTTTGTTCGCCTGTTCAATATTCAAAATTTCTAACGAAGCACCAAAAATTTTAAAATCTACACTCTGAACATCGCATTTTGCATTAAAAATCCCTTGCATACTCGAAGTGATTGCTTTTTTTACAAGAACATTTTTAAAAAGCGTTACAAAAATCCCAATTGCTGCACACAAAACGATTACAGAAATTAAAGGCACGATTTTTATTGCAAATTTCTGATTTTTTATATCTTTTGCAATAATTTTAAATCGCGCTAAATCCTTCTTTAAAATTTCTGATGTCTGCGAAACTTTTAAAACTTTTCTACCTTTTTTGTCGGTATCTTCTTTAAAAATCGATTTTACTAATTCCTTGTCAGAATCAATATAAAGTTTTTTTATAATATTTTTTTCAAATTTTTCCGGAAGATATGCCTTTTTGAATAATTTAGGCAATTTTTTTGCTAAAACAGTTTTAGGCGCTTTTTTCTGCTTTTGCGAAACAGATTTTTCAGCTTTTTCTACAGTTTTTACAGATTTTGTATTTTCTTCGTTTTTGATTTCTGGAGTATTTTCATTCTTTTTCATTTTACATCACCTCAGAAATTTTTTGAGTAATTTTTCCTAATAACGGAATTTGATAAAGTGTTTTTAAAACTTTTGAATCGTTGAAAACTGGAGCAATCTTTTTTCGCCAGAGTTTTACGCCAAAATATAAAAGAACATAAAGCGGAATATATGCCATAAGCCCGAACAAAAGGGAGCCCATAACGATTGTATTATTAAATTTTGTAAATCCCACAAACGGAACATCAAGTAAAAATGCAAAAAAGTTTTGTAATCCACCTAAATTTAAGAACCAAAATCCAATCGTGTCAAAAAGAGGATCGAGTAAAAATGCAAAACAGGAAGCGATTGCAATCATAATGTAATAACCGGCTTTATTAATTCTTACAAATGCAAAAAAGATAAAAATTATATACCACAAAAGATTTGATTTCGGCATAAAACCTAAAATTAATCCAATACAGAAAGCATTTACAATCTGACTTGGTTTACAATTTGAATTGAGTGATTTTATAAAATTTACAATATAAGACAGCATCATTCCTCCAAAATTTTTTTAATTATAACTGATTTTTTACTATTTGTCATTCTTATAAAAATTTCTAAAAAAAATGAAAAAATTCAATTTTAATTGTTGACACTTTTTTTCGTATCTGTTAGTATAAATACATCACCAATAAATAACTTAAGTGTTATTTACATATGGACGGTTAGCTCAGCTGGTACGAGCGTCTGGTTTACACCCAGAATGTCGGGAGTTCGATCCTCTCACCGTCCACTTGACCTTCAGTAATCGCTGAAGGTTTTTTTATTTATTCTACTTTTTACAAAATTTATACACATTGAAAATTTATAAAATTTAAGGTATTTTTCTTATATGGACTTATTAAAAAAACTAGAAGATTGTGCTGCTCGTTATGCTCAGGTTCAGCAGCTTGTTATGGATCCAAATCTTGTTAAAGATCCAAAAAAATACAAAGATACAATGCGTGAAAACGGTTATTTAAGTGAAGTTTGCGGTCTTTATGAAGATTACAAAAAAATTCTTCAGGGAATAAAAGATGCAAAAGAAATGATTACCGCTGAAGACGATGTAGAAATGAAGGAAATGGCTCGTGAAGAATTAAAAGAGCTAGAAGAAGAACAGCCTAAAATTGAAGAAAAAATCAAATTGAAGTTAGTTCCTCCAGATCCTCTTGATGAAAAAAATATTATTCTTGAATTACGCTCTGCCGCTGGTGGAGATGAAGCAAGTCTTTTTGTTCGTGATTTGTGGGAAATGTACTGTCATCTTGCTGACAGAAAAGGCTGGAAAACTGAAGTAATGGAAGCCCAAGAAACTGAAGTTGGCGGTTTCAATAAAATTGTAACTTCAATCAGTGGAAAATTCGTTTACGGAACTTTAAGATGGGAATCTGGTGTTCATCGTGTTCAGCGTGTCCCTGCAACAGAATCTCAAGGCCGATTACAAACTTCAACAGTTACGGTTGCAGTTTTGCCAGAAGCAGAAGAAACTGAAATTCAGATTAAAGATGGAGATGTTCGTGTTGATGTAATGCGCGCTGGAGGACCTGGTGGTCAGTGTGTAAATACAACCGATTCAGCTGTTCGTTTAACACATATTCCAACTGGAATTGTTGTAATTCAGCAGGATGAAAAATCTCAAATTAAAAATAAAGAAAAAGCATTCCGAGTTTTGCGAGCCAGACTTTTCGATTTGGAAGAAAGCAAAAAACAAGCCGAAAGAGCCGCTGCCCGTTCAAGTATGGTAGGTTCAGGTGCCCGTTCAGAAAAAATCAGAACTTATAACTATCCTCAGGATCGTGTAACTGATCACCGAATCAATTATAGTCAGCACAATTTGCCAGGATTTATGATGGGCGATATGGACGATATGCTTGACGCCTTGAATGTTTACGCAAAAGAAGAACAGTTAAAGGCTGATGTAACGGGCCTTTCTAACTAATGACCATAAAAGAATTTAAACAATTTTCACAAAAAGAATTGTCGTGTTTTGAAAGCAGGCATTTAGACATTTCAGTGTTTTTACAAACGGCTTTAAAATGCGACAAAACTTTTATTTTATTAAATCAAGATTTTAAAATCCCACAAGAAGCACTAAATTTTTTACTCGATGCAGTTCAAAAACGAAAAACAGGACTTCCAGTTTCGTATATTACAAATCACAAAGAATTTTTTGGATACGATTTTTTTGTTACAAAAGATGTTTTAATTCCTAAACCAGACACAGAAATTTTAGTTTCAAAGGGAATTGAATCAATTGAAGAAAAAATAAATTCTTCTGGTGAAAAAATTTTAAATGTTTTGGATATGTGCACTGGAAGCGGTTGCGTTGGCCTTAGCGTTTATAAATTTTTAAAAGAAGAATTAAAAATCCCCCAAAATAAAATGCCGCGTTTTTTTTTAAGCGATATAAGTGAAAATGCATTAAAAATTGCAAAAATAAACGCAAAAAATCTTTTAAAAAGCGATTTTGAAAAGATAAAATTCATTCAGTCTAATCTTTTTGAAAATCTTTCCGGGAAATTCGATATTTTGCTTTCAAATCCGCCGTATGTTCCAAAAAAAATGGCAAAAGAATTGCTTTTAGATGGTAGGAGTGAGCCTCTTTTGGCATTAGACGGGGATGTTACCCTTTTAGGCGAAGAATCTGAAAGTGAAGATGGCCTTGAAATAATTCGAAATCTAATTTCGCAGTCAAAAGAGCATTTAAATCCGTATGCGGTGATTATGCTTGAAACTGGCGAATACAATGCCCTTCAAACTCAAGAAATTTTAAAAACTTACAGATTTAGAAATTTAAAAATTCACAAAGATTTAGAAAATCAGTTTAGAGTTTGCGAAGGAATCATTTAAAATAAAAAATCCTTCAGAAATTGTAAAAATCATTCCTGAAGGAAATTAATTTTTTAATTTTTAAAAGCCTAAATCTTATTTCAGGCTCTCAAAAACTTTATTTGAAGTATCGAACTCCAGCTGCAAAAATATTCTGACAACTGTTTTCTGTTGGATTTGTTAAAGGATTTTGCGCTACATTCATAATTAAATCGCGACTTGCTCCATTCAAATCTGTTCCAACTGTTCGTTCACTGTGGCCCATCTTTCCTAAAACATGACCGTCTGGGCTTGTCATTCCTTCGATTGCAAAAAGTGAACCGTTTGGATTGTTTGGTTCTGTAATTGAAGGCTGACCGAATTCGTCTACATATTGAGTGAAGATTTGACCATTTTCAAAAAGCTTTTGTGCAAAAGATTTTTCAATTACAATTCTTCCTTCGCCATGGCTGATTGGAACTAAATGAAGTCGTGGATCTAAAACGCTTTTATCATAAGCCCAAGGACTTGTTGCACTTACCATTTTTGTTCGTACGATTCGGCTGATATGACGACCAATTTTATTAAATGTTAAAGTTGGCATTTCGCTAGAAGGCTGTTTTATTTCGCCATACGGAACGAGCCCAGTTTTAATTAATGCCTGGAATCCATTACAAATACCTAAAACTAATCCGTTTCGTTTTTTAAGAAGATTCATAACTTCTTCACTAATGTGGCCTTCGCGTAAAACATTTGCAATAAATTTTCCAGAACCATCTGGTTCGTCTCCGGCACTAAATCCGCCAGCTAAAGCCAAAATCTGAGTATTTTTCAATTCGTTCTGGAGAGCAGAAAGGCTGTTTTTCAATGCTTCTGGAGTATTATTTGCAAAAACTAAAATTTTTGTTTCAGCTCCGGCAAGATTGAATGCACGCGCCATATCGTATTCGCAGTTTGTTCCCGGGAAAACAGGAATTAAAACACGAGGTTTTGCTTTTGGCGAAGAGAATGAATAAGTTTTTCTTGCTTCAGCTAATGAAGAATGTTCTTTCTTTGCGAAATCTGGTAATTCTTCTTGTAATTCGGCACCACTCACCTGCGGGAAAACTTTTGACAATTTTTCTTCCCATGCAGATTCAGCTTCTTTTAAAGAAATTTTTGCATTCGGCTGATTTTCTACGCAAAGTTCAATTTCTGGAATATTTGTAGTTTTTGCGATTTTGAAAATTGTTCCATCAGAAAATAATCGTTCATCTAATTCTTCCTGAGATTCTACGATTACTGAACCGTAAAGTGGAGTAAACAAATCTTTTAACGAAGATTTTGAATCTGGGGCAAAACCTACAGCGGTTGCACTGAACGGAATATTTGTGATTTTAAGCCCAATTCTGTTTCCGAGTGCCATTTTTGTAACGGCCTCAGCAATTCCACCTGCACAAACTGGATACATCGCTAAAATCTTTTTTGCAGAATTTAATTCATATAAAGTGTGCGAGTTTGCAGTGAAAGTTTCAAAATCTGGTGCCAATTCTTTTGAATATGGAACTGTTACAAGGTAAACATTGCTTCCGGCCTTTTTGAAAGAACCACTAGTTACATTTTTAACATCATCGCTCGTTACGGCAAAAGAAACTAATGTATGCGGAACATTGATTTCTTCAAATGTACCAGACATTGAATCTTTTCCACCGATTGAAGCTGTTCCCATTGCATTTTGAGCATCAATTGAGCCTAAAAGAGCTGCAGCCGGGTACCCCCAAGTTTTTTCACTAACTGCACGCCCAAAGAATTCCTGGAAAGAAAGTCTACAATCGCTTGGTGAACCACCCATACAAAGGATTTTTGAAAGTGAAGACAAAACTGCAGTTTGAGCTCCGTGCCATGGCGACCATTGACCAACGCGAGGATCATAGCCTTGTGCCATCATGCTGACTGTTGAAGTTTCGTATGGTGAAACAACTGGAATTTTTGCAACCATTCCGGCCTCTGGAGTGCACTGATATTTTCCGCCATAAGGGAATAAAACAGTTGATGAACCGATTGAACCATCGAATCTTTCACCCAATCCGCGCTGTGAACAACATGCCAAATCATTAATATTTTTAAGCCATGCTGATTTTACATCATTTTTGTTTAGATCTTCTTTTACAGAATCCAAAACATTTACTAATGGAGATTCATCTTGTTTTGCTGGACTTTCAATTGTTGCAACTGCTTCGTGATGGGCACCGGCAGCGTCTAAGAAATCTCTTCTTAAATTTACAATTGTTTTTCCGCGCCAGGTTAAAATTAAACGATTTGTATCAGTTACATCAGCAACTTTTACAGCATTTAAATTTTCAGCTTTTGCAAATTCAATGAATCGATCAGCATCTTTTGCCCGAACAACACACGCCATTCGTTCCTGACTTTCTGAAATTGCAAGTTCTGTTCCGTTTAAACCTTCGTATTTTTTTGGAACTTTGTCTAAGTTTACTTCAAGCCCTGGAGCTAATTCTCCAATTGCAACTGAAACTCCACCGGCTCCAAAATCGTTACATCGACGAATCATTAAACTTACTTCTTTGTTACGGAATAAACGCTGAATTTTTCGTTCTTCAACGGCATTTCCTTTTTGAACTTCAGCAGCGGCAGTTGTAACTGATTTTTCTGTATGAACTTTTGAAGAACCTGTAGCGCCCCCAATTCCGTCGCGTCCTGTTCCACCACCTAAAAGAATAATTACATCTCCTGGTTCCGGGCGTTCACGCATTACTGTGTTTAATGGAGCAGCTGCAATTACAGCACCTAATTCCATTCGTTTTGCCATATAGCCAGGATGATACAATTCTGTAACCTGACCTGTTGTAAGTCCAATCTGATTTCCGTAAGAACTAAATCCTTGAGCAGCTTCTCGACAGATTTTAATTTGCGGAAGTTTACCTTTTCTTGTTGCACTTAACGGAACAGTAGGATCTGATGCCCCAGTTACACGCATTGATTGATAAACCCAAGAACGCCCAGAAAGAGGATCGCGAATTGCGCCACCAATACAAGTTGCAGCGCCACCAAAAGGTTCAATTTCTGTTGGATGATTGTGAGTTTCGTTTTTGAACATTAAAAGCCAAGTTTCTTTTTGAGAACAAGGATTTCCATTCTGATCATGTGTATAATTTACATCAATATAGATTGAACAAGCGTTATTTTCTTCACTAACTTCAAGATTATCGAGTTTGCCGTGTTTTTTAAGATATTTGATTCCGATAACGGCCATATCCATCAAGCAAACAGGTTTATCTGTACGACCGGCATAAAGTTCAGTTCGCATTTGAGTATAATTTTGAAGAGATTTTTTAAAGAGCGAAGAATAAGGCCCATCTTCAATTTTAATATCTTTTAATTCAGTTAAGAAAGTTGTGTGGCGGCAGTGATCTGACCAATATGTATCAAGAACGCGAACTTCAGTTTCTGTTGGATCGCGATTTTCACTTTTAAAATAATCCTGAAGGAATTTTACATCGAGTAAATCCATTGCAAGGCCCATTTTCTGGCGATAAGATTCAAGTTCAGCATCTGACCAGGAAATAAAACCTTCTACAACAGGAATGTCCCCTGGAGTCGCAGATTTAATTTCGAGTGTTTCAGGAATTTTTTTATCATCTGTTAATCGGCTATCAACTGGATTTATAAGATAATTTTCAATTTTTTTTATGTCTTCTGTAGAAACTTTTCCAGAAAGAATTACAATTTTTGCACAACGAACGCGAGGTTTTTCTGTTCCAACTTTGCAAGAAGAAGCCATTCCAGCTCTCAAAAGTGAAAGGCACTGTTCCGCACTATCGGCCCGCTGATCGTACTGACCTGGCAAATATTCCCAAACGATTACTGTATCATTCTCGGAAGTTTCAATTTTATCATAAAAAACAAAATCGCTTTGTGGTTCACTGAAAATTCGAGTTGCAGCGGCTTTTCCAACTTCATCTGTAACATTTTCAACATCATAGCGATTTAAATAACGAACTCCAGTTACGCCTGAAATTCCCAAAAAACTTTTAATCTGTGATAAATAACTGCCAGCTTCATTTGCAAAGCCTGGTTTTCTTTCTACATATAAACGAAACATTCTAACATTATAGTGTTAAGAATAAAGGATTTCAACAAATTTGAAGAAGTAAAAAATTTCACGCGGAGGACAAAAAAAATCCCTTAAAAATTTTGCAACTTTCAAGGGATTAAAGATTAGATTTTTTAACTATTTTTTCGCTTTCTTAGATTTTTTATCTTTTTCTTTTGCAGATTTTTTTTCCGAATTATCGAACATTTCGATTAAATTTTCGCATTTATATTCAGCTTTTTCTTTTGCATCTCTAAGTGCTTTTAAAGATTTTAAAACACCTTCAATTTGTGCAGAAGTTGAACCGAGTAACGCAATTGTTAAGGCATAAACGCTAGATTTTTCGATAATTTCTTTATTGAACCAGGTGATTCCTTCAAATTTATTTGCCCCTGACAAAAGATTTGCATTTTGGCTTTGAGTCATCACTCTTACAAGTGGCAAAAGGCCTTTTTTTTCATCTTTTACAAGATACGGAATTCTAACTGATGTAGAAAGTGCAAAGAATTTTGAAAGTTCATAGCGAACATCACATTTTGAAATGCCTAACTGATTGAAAATATTTGCAAATTTTCGTGCGAATGCCCATTTTTCTGCCAAATTATTTTCAGCATATTCGCAAACCATTTGATAACACATTACTAATTCTTCAAATTGTTCAATATTTGTACTTGCAATATTAAAGAATTCTTTTGAATCTTTTGATTTTGCGATTTTGTCAAAATAATTTTCATCTTTTTTAGACTGTTTTTCCACATTTACGCAAAGTCTTTCTACAGATTTTTCAAAATTTGCAAACTGTTTTTCTGGAGTTGCAATTTTGTGTTCAGTTCCGGCAAATCTATTTGCAATTGTATAGAAATTCAATCCGGCTTTTTCAGCGCCTTCCATAATTGCTTTAATTTCTTTTTTTAGTTTTGCAGAAGCGATTTTCTTACCATCAACAGGATTTAATAATGCGTGAATCTGACCAAAAACTTCTTTTGCAAAAATATCAAATGCCTGATAAAGTTCGTGATAACAGATTTCCTGCCATTCTTCTTCAAGATTATAACATCCGCGACCATTTAAAGTTTCACACAAAATCTTATAACGATGATCTGGCATATCCGCAACCTGATGAATATCCATATAAACCTGATATTCAAATCCGTTTAAGCAGATATACATACCCTTTTCACAGATTTCACGACTTCTTCGAACATACCAAAGACCAGTTCTGTGTTCCCTAAAAATTGTATATTTGTCGTCTTCTGCATTTAAATGCAATCCTTCAGAAATACTTTTTGACTGCATTACAGTTCGGGTATTTTCACCACTTCCGATTTTTACAGAATAATCACACGATTGTTTAATCCAACCTTGAGCTCTATCGTATTTATTGTTATAGAAGACAACTGAAAATTCGTTTCCACAAGAGTTAGAATATGCAAATACATTTTCATTTACATGACCATTATCCCAAACATCATAGAATAAAAAGTTTTCTACATTTGCGAAAATATAGCGCTTTTTCATAAGTGGGAAAATATCATGCCAATGTCGGTTTACAAGATTCTGATCCGGAGTTTCATTTCTGTAAGCTTTTGTAAATTCCATTCCGTATTTTTCTGTAAATCCTTCGATTTGACCGTGACCAAACATTGGAAGACCTGGCATTGTAACCATTAAAGTACAAACACCAAAATATTTATCGTCTTTTCCGAATTGGGCAACAGCAGTGTCTTCATCAGGATTGTTCATAAAGTTTACATATCGTTTTAAAATCTGCGGGTCGAATTTAATTGTATTTTTTACAGTATCGCGATATTTTTGGTTTTCTTCTTTTTTGAGCATATTCATAAATGCTGAATTGTAAACACGATGCATCCCAAGCGTTCGAACAAAGTAACCTTCCATCATCCAAAATGCTTCAGCAAGTAAAAGAGTATCCGGAAGTTCTTTTGCAACTCTATCTACAACTTCACGCCAAAATTCGTTCGGAATTCGCGATTCAAATTCTTGTGTAGAAAGTGCAGATTCTGAACGACTGTAAATATCGCCCCCATGTCCTGGCTCTGGATACCAAAGTCTACGAATCGATTTTTTTGCAAGAACCATTGCCGCATCAAACCTAATAATCGGGAAGTTTCGGGCAACATGCAAAATATCCTGCATAACTGCTTCTCGTGCTTCAGGATTTAAAAAGTCAATCTGAGCCGTATCATTCCAAGGCATTCCTGTACCGTCGTTTCCGTGGTAAATATAACGAGTGTCCCCATTACGGAAATCAACGCGTTTAAATACAACCGAACAATCTGAATGATTGTAATAATGATCTTCAAGCCAAACACCAACATTCGGATCTTTACTTAAATTTTCACCATTAAATGTGTAAGAAGGACTAGGCGCATCTCGGCGTTGAACGAATAAATCCGGGCGGTTTACAACCCAATCAGAATCCATACCAGTATGATTTGGAACCATATCTGAAGCAAGTCTAATTCCGCGCTGCCAAAGTCTAGTTCTAAGATTTGAAAGAGCGTCCCAACCACCAATATTTGACGCAATATTATAATTGTACAAAGAATATGCTGAAGCCGCAGCCTCTGGATTTCCGCAAAGTTGTTTAATTCGTTTTGAAGCTTCTGAGCGTTCCCAAAGACCGATTAACCACAATCCTGTAAAACCTTCGTCGCGCAAAGTATCAAGTTCTTCATCTGGAATCTGGTCAAGACGAGTAATCGGGCGATTATATTTTTTTGTAAGCTGATCGAGCCAAACCAAAACTGTTTTTGCCATCAAAATTACGCAAGGCATCCATTCTCGGTCTGGACTGAATCGTTCGTATTCTTTCATTAAACCGTCGTAATTGTACGGTTCCATATTTACTTCGCCACCGTTAATTGCCCCTCGATTCCAGAACATTTTTTCTTCTTCTGTGAGAGTATCAATTCCGGCTAAAAGTCGTTTGAGCCATTCACCAAGCAAATCCGCCCAATACTGACGAATATAATCAAGCTGACCTTTAAGGCTTTCCGGACTAAAAACAACAGGTTCACGAAGCATTGTGATTAAATCGTGATTAAAAGGCCCAAATTTAGGCTGATTCTGAAGAGTTTTTTGAATTACAGCCCACGCTTTTTGATAATTCTGATTTTTTTGAAGTTCTTCATCATTAAAAAGAATTGAAAAAGGTTTAAAAGCCGGATTTTCATTTGCAAGATGAAGCAAAATTAATTCTTCAAGAGTTTGTTCCCTATTTGTACGAATTTCTTTTGTGCCTTCATCAATGCAAGTTTTTTCTAAATATTCCTGTGCAGAAATTTTATTCTGGTAAACTTCAACTGGTGGAAATTCGCCTAAAAATTCCAAAAGCATTTTATCAACTTCAGATTTTGTAAAAGTTTTTTCTAATTCTGATAAAACAGTTTTAAATGCTTCAAGATTTTTATCACGACGGTAAATCATAC
>CAVHIX010000032.1:6170-14035 GCA_963636135.1 Anaerovoracaceae bacterium | reverse complement strand
CTGTTTTTCTAAATCCTTTCTAATATTATCTAAAACTGCATTAATAAATTTATAAGAATCTTCTGCACCGAAATCTTTTGAAATTTCAATTGATTCATCAATAATAATTACAGGATCAGTATTTTTCTGGAAAACCATTTCGTAAATGCTCAAACGCAAAACAGTTAAAGCAACTTTATTAATTCTATCGATTGTCCATTTTTCTGACAATTTAGATTTAATAATTTCATCGATTTTAGAAATATTTTCTAGCGTTCCAGTTACTAAAAGCCGGGCAAAAGTACATTCTTCTTCATTTTTTGCAATTTTTGAAAGTTCTTTTTCTGCATTCGATTCAGAATCTTCTACCCAACTAAACGAAAGCAAATCTTCTACATTTACGCCACCAACTTCCCAGGAATAAAGGGCCTGGAAAGCAAGAATTCTACCGTTTCTTCGTTTTGACACAATAGACCTACCAGTTTAAAAGCTTAGTTAAAGCATCGCCAGTCTTTTTGCGTTCAACATTTGCAGGAGTATCTAATTCTTTTGCAACTTCTGTAGCAGCTTTTGCTAAATATTCCATCTGTTTTTGCTGAGCCAAATTCTGTTTAATAAAATCGTAAACTGTATAAGTTGTATCTGGCTGAACAACATCGCTCAAAGAAAGAAGTTTTGCATCATATTTTTTTAAGATTGTATAAAACTGAAATGAAGTGTCTCGTTCAACTAAATCAGAAACGAAACCTGCACTTTTTTCAAAAAGGGAAAGCAAATCAGCATAAGAAACGCCCAACTGCATTGCACTCTGCGAAGTTTTATTTACAAGCACTTCTCCAGACTGAAAACCAGAATTTTCTTTTTTAGAATCAACTGTTAACTGTGCAGTAGAGATTTTTTTATCCTTGAATTTTTTGTATAAATCATTTGCTTTTACACGAGCTTTTTCAGCATCATTTTCTTTTGGAACGATTACAAGATACATTTTAAACATATCTGACCAAACATAATTTGCCTTGTTGAGTTCGTATGCAGCCCGAATTTCTTCATCTGTAGGAGTTACAGAATTTAATTCGTTCTGGCGCTGAGAAATAATATACTGCTGAACTAACAACTGACTTTTTAAATAATTTTTATATTCAGCAACCGACATTCCAGACATTTGTTTCATGTATTCGTCAAGAGACATATTTGCCTGTTCCTGAATCATTTTTTCAAATTCAGCCTGTGTAACATTTCTGCCAAGTTGCTGTGAAATTGACTGCATAAAATTCTGTTCAACATAACTATCAGGGATTGAAAGTCCGGCCTTTGTTGCAGCCTGAAGAACCAATCGTTCCTGAATCATAGCTTCTAAAACTTTTTCTCGATCACTTGTAGAGAGTTTTGCCCCGTTTTGAGATTTTTCATAAGATTCTACACGAGTTTTTAATTGTTTTACAGTAATAGAATCATTTTTGTTCAATTTTACAACAGCTAAAACCTGCAAATCAGATTGAGCAAAAACAACAGATGCTGTAAATAATGCGATTAAAGCAAGTGCAATTTTTTTCATATTTTCCTACCCTTTTTTTATTCTATCTTTATTATACCACAAAACCAAAAAAAATGTAAAAAGTTACACGATTTTTGTTTCATTATAGAGAAATTATTTTTCGTCTAATGGAAGACCGCCAGAAATTACAGCACGGATACGGCGAACTCCTGCAGAAGATGACTGCTCTTTTTGGATTTTAAAGTCACCAATCTGTGCTGTATGCTGAACATGAGGACCACCGCACACTTCTTTACTGAACCAGTCAGATTTTGCATCTTTTCCGATTGTGTAAACTTTTACCTGTTCGCCATATTTATTTGCAAACAAGGCACGAGCACCTTCTTTTTTGGCTTCTTCAAGAGTCATCACCTGCATTGTAACCGGTAAATCTTCTTTAATTTTTTCGTTTACAATATCTTCAACCTTTTGAACTTCTTCTTTTGTCATCGGACGACTGAAAGTAAAATCAAAGCGCATTCGTTCGTTATTGATATTTGAACCTTTTTGAGCAACTTCATCGCCTAAAACCTGAACTAAAGCCTGCTGCAAAAGATGTGTTGCTGTGTGATATTTTGTTGTAGTATCAGACTGTTCTGCAAGTCCGCCTTTTGCTTTTCCTGCATCGAGAGTTTTTGAGGCTTCCTGGTGTTTCTTTTCGGCTTCTTTAAAACCTTCTACATCAACTGTAAATCCGTTTTCTGCACCCAATTCCTGAGTTAATTCAAGCGGATAACCGTAAGTTTCATAAAGATTGTAAGCAACTTTTCCTGAAATAATCTTTTTTGGATTTTTCATTAAATTTGGAAGAAGTTTCTGGAATTCTGCTTCACCTTTTTTTAATGTAATGCGGAATTTTGCTTCTTCTGCAGAAAGTTCTGTAAAAATCTTTTGTTTATTTGTTTCAAGTTCAGGATATGCACATTTAAAATTTTCGATTACAGAAACTGCAACTTCAGAAAGGAAATCTTTTTCAATTCCAAGTTTCATTCCATGACGAACTGCACGGCGGATTAAACGGCGCAAAACATAGCCTGCTCCAACATTAGAAGGGGAAACGCCTTTCTGATCGCCCAAAATAAATACAGATGCACGGCTGTGGTCTGCAATAATGCGAACGCTCTTGTCTTTTTCTGCGTCTGTTCCATATTTATATGAAGAAAGTTCTTCAATTTTTGCAATAATCGGTTGGAAAACTTCTGTTAGGTAAACCGAAGTTTTTCCCTGAAGAATACAGTTTGTGCGTTCAAGGCCCATTCCTGTATCAACATTCTGTTTTGGAAGCGGAACTAAAGTTTTTTCGTCAACACGATTAAACTGCATAAAAACATTGTTCCAAATTTCCATCCAATTTGCACTGTCTGTTCCTTTATTTGAGCCAACAGGAGGAAGTCCCTCGCCAACCCAGTAAAAGATTTCTGTATCAGGACCGCAAGGACCAGTTGGACCTGCTGCCCACCAGTTATCGCTTGCAGGAAGGTATGCAATTTTGTCTTCTGGCATTCCGTTTTGCTTCCAGAAAGTAGCAGCGTCTTCATCGCGAGGAGCGTTTTCATCTCCGGCAAAAACCGTAACGCTAATCTTTCGTGGGTCAAGACCGAGCCATTTTGGACTAGTTAAAAATTCATAAGAAAAAGCAATTGATTCCTTTTTAAAATAATCACCGAGCGACCAGTTTCCAAGCATTTCAAAACAAGTTAAGTGGCTTGGGTCTCCTACTTCATCAATATCACCGGTACGAACACATTTTTGATAATCTGTAAGGCGAGTTCCGGCTGGGTGTTTTTCTCCCAAAAGATATGGAACAAGGGGGTGCATTCCAGCGGTTGTAAACAAAACTGAAGGGTCATTTTCTGGAATTAAAGATTGACCAGAAATTTCAACATGATTCTTACTTTTAAAAAACTCAATGTATTTTGAGCGTAATTCATTTGCAGTCATAATTTTTATATCCTATTAATTACTTTAATTATTGTCAATATTTGATTTTTTTGTTATAGACAAAGTTCTTCCTTCTGTTGCATAACATGTTACAGGCGAAAGAGTTACTGGCGTAAAATGAATTAAATCTTTATTAATCACAGTTTTTACAGTCGGTTTTTGATTCCTTCGTTTTGGTTTTTCTTCTATTTGAACTTTATCGTATTGCATTGCATAGGCTGAATTTAAAATCGAACTTTCATTTTTTGGTCTGAACTGAATTACCGCAAAAGAACCGACTAAATCTGTTGCAAAAAGCCCAGATTCTTCAAAAAGTTCTGATTTATATGTGTATTCATTATTTTTAAATGTAAAAACGCTACCGTCAGAATTTTGCCACTGTGCAGAAGTCAAAAGGGAAAGCATTTCTTTATCAAGCGGAACAGTTTTTTTATTTTCAAATGAAGTCTGAAACGACATTTTTTTATAATTTCCACTCCACTGATTTGTTTCTTTTATAATCATTCGAACATCGTCGTGAACATTTATATAAACTTCGTTTACACCAGTGAGCATAATATCAAATCGGCGCTTCATACTCGGAATAATCGTATTTGCCGTTGTAAGATAAATTCCGCTTCGTCGTAAATTGCTTGCTTCCCAGGAATAAACACCTTCAGTATCATCAGAAAGGAAAATAATTTCTTTATCAGCTGAATTAAAATGAATGTAAAGCGGCTCGGTCCCGGAACTATTTGCCTTATACCACAATCCGTCAAGATAAGAAGAAAAAGTTTCAACATTTTTTTGGATTCGGCTCAATTCTTTTGCGGCAATTCGGCTTCCGGTAATTTTTAATTCACGATTTTTAACATATTTATTTTCTTCGCGGCTCCAGATATATTCAGTTTGAATTTGGCTCATAACGGCAGAATTCTGATTTTGTTTTTCTGATTTATCCGAACTGTAAACCCAAACAATGTAACTTGCCCCATTTGCCTGAGAAAGTTCGTATGCTTCGGAGCGTTCAGTCTGATGAATAAAAATTGTTCCGTCAGAAGTAAAATCGCCAATAAGTGAAAGTTCAACAGTGCGCAATTTTCGATTACAATGGTAGATTTTCATTACGCTGTCGCCATTATTTTTAATTCCCTGATACAAAAGCGCCATTTTGTGTTCACCAATCATATCCAAAGTTGAAAAAGAAAAAGTTCTGGTTTTTGAAATTTCAGTTTTTATTTCGGCAACGCGGTCATAAGTATTCGTGTCGGGATTTGAAAGGCCCACTATCAAAAAAAGATTTTCGTATCCGGCTTTGTAAACTGCAACAATCTGATCTTCGCGGGCGTCTCCATCAAAATCAACATTTAAAGTACTGATTAAAGTTTCGGAAGGAAGAAGCGGGACAAATGTGGTATTCATGCCTTCCCCAGAAAGATTTGTATTTTCCAGGGAAGATTTTTCTTCGTTGGAAGAAATTTTTACGCTAACATTCTGCCCATATTTTTTTTGCACCTGATTTTTTTTTAAAATTAATCTTGCACTCGCAAAAACTATAAGTAAAAATGCAATAATCGAAAAAATAAGGACAGACGATTTTAACTTCATAAAAATATTATATCATATTTTTAAAACTTAGAAAACAGTAACAACTTCTCCAGCGGTAAAAGTTTGTGAAACATAATCTTTAATTTTCTGAGATTTTAAAGCGTTTACTAAAGCTTCAATTTTTGCTGATTTTTCATTTCCTTCTTTTACGCAAATAATATTTACATAAGGAGAATCGCTTCCTTCAACAAAAAGTCCGTCTTTTGTGGCAACAAGGCCAGCCGGAATCGCATAATTTCCGTTGATAACTGCGGCGTCAACATCCTGCAAAACGCGCGGAACAGAAGCGGCTTCAATTTCTGAAAATTTAAGATTTTTTAGATTTTCTACAATATTGATTGGAGTTGCAGTAAGGCCTGCTTCTTCGCTAACTTTGATTAAACCAGCCGACTGAAGCAAAAGCAAAGCACGACCTTCGTTTGTAGGGTCATTTGGAATTGCAACTACAGCACCATTTTTCAAATCAGCAAGAGAAGAAACTTTTTTAGAATAAACTGCCATTGGTTCAATATGAATTCCGGCAGCAGATGCTAAATGAAATCCCTGTTCAGCGTTAAAAGACTGCATATATGGCAAGTGCTGAAAGAAATTTGCATCGATTTCATTGTTTTCAAGTGCTTTATTTGGTGTTACATAATCTGTAAATTCTATTACATCCAATTCGTATCCCTGAGATTTTAAATCGTCTTTAATAAGATTTAACATTTCTGCGTGTGGACGAGGAGTTGCACCAACTTTTATAACTTTTGAAGAATCTTTTTTGCTACAACCAAAAACTGAAAGTAAAAGCAAAGAAGAAATAACAGAAATAATTTTTTTCATTTTAAGCCTCCAAAAATGAACTTTTATAATGATAATAACATAGTATTTTTGTAGGTAAATGTCAATATTCTATTTTTTACTGATTTTAATCTTTACTTTTGTAATAAAGTTTGCAGTGACAAAATCCTTCAAAATCCGGATCTTTAATCTGATTTCGGAATTCTAAACACATGCATTTATTTTCTGGGATTTTTTGAAAACGGCACGGGCAATATCCATCGCGGGCCTTTAGGCCTTCCTGGATTTGAGAAACTATTTTTTTGTCGGGATTTAGCGTTATTTTCATATTTTTATGTTAACCTTCAGCATTACACTGAAGATTAACATTTTTTTTAGAAGATTAACATTTTTTTTGATTTTTTTTATTTACAGAATTCTTTTTTCAAGAAATCCAAATCTAATTCAGGGTATAAAACATGTTTTGAAAGCAATGCTTTTACACGATTTTTAGCTTCTTTTTGAACTTCTGGGTCCAAAACGATTTTTCCTTTTGCAGGTTTTCCTTCTTTTGTAAGGCCAGGTTTTGTTCCACGCAAAACTAAATCGATAATGTCAGAAACTTCTTTCATATCAGATTCGTTCATTCCTAAAGTTGTTAAAGCTGGAGTTCCAATACGAATTCCTGAAGTCCACCAGGCACCATTTTTGTCGTACGGAAGGGCGTTTGCGTTTGCAGTTACACCACATTCAAACAAAGCAGCTTCTGCCTGTTTTCCGGTTAAGCCATAAACTGTAACATCAACTAACATTAAGTGGTTATCAGTTCCGCCAGTCTGAAGAGGCATTCCGTGAGAAGCACAACCTTCAGCCAAAGCTTTTGCATTTTTTACAACCTGTTGAGCCCATTTCTGATATTCAGGTTTTCTTGCTTCTTTAAATGCGATTGCTTTTGCAGCCATAACATGACCTAAAGGGCCCCCTAAAACCATCGGACAGCCCTTATTCACATAATCAATGTATTCTTTTTTACAGAGAATCATAGCGCCACGAGGACCGCGCAAAGTTTTATGAGTTGTAGTTGTAACAATATCTGCCCATTTTACAGGATCAAAATCATCTGTGAAAACTTTTCCGGCAACAAGACCTGCAAAGTGCGCCATATCAACCATTAAAACTGCTCCACATTTGTCAGCAATTTCACGGAATCGTCTAAAATTAATTTTTCGCGGATAAGCTGAATAACCAGTGAGCAAAATTAAAGGTTTAACTTCCATTGCCTGTTTTTCAATCGCATCGTAATCTAAAAGGCCCGTTTCTTTGTCAACGCCATAAGGATGACTTTCAAACATTCGAGCCGAAACATTCATTTTATAACCATGAGTTAAATGTCCGCCACAAGAATAGTCAAGGCCCATCAATTTCTGATTTCCAAATCTTTTTCTGAGCATATCAAATTGTTCAGCAGTTAAATCGTTTAATGATTTTACGCCCAATTCCTGCAAAGTCGGAGTTTCAACTTTTGCACTTAAAATTGCCCAATACGCAACAAGATTTGTATCGGCACCAGAATGAGGCTGAACATAAGCGTAATCTGCACCAAAAAGGGCTTCGGCTTCATGAGCAGCGGCATTTTCTACAGCGTCAATATTTACACATCCGCCATAATAACGGTGTTCCGGATAACCTTCAGCATATTTATCAGTTAAAAGATTTCCCATTGCAGCCTGAACATTTAAAGAACAATAATTTTCTGAAGCTACAAGTTTTAAATGATTTCGCTGATTTTCAATTTCGTTTACAATTGAACAGGCAATATCCGGCCCAACAGCAGCGACTTGTTCAAGATTTGCAACGTAAGCACACATCGCAGCGTTTACGTTTTTTCCACAACTTTCTAGATAATTCTGTAATGGTGTAGACATATTCACTCCCGTAATTACTTTTTTTTCAATTCTACTTTTTTAAAGTCAAATTTTCAATATGAAACTACAAACGAATATTCAAAATAGCCCTGTTCATTTTTTTGAAGAAGGCCTAAAAAATCATTTTGTTCAGAAAAAAC
>CAVHIX010000032.1:0-6160 GCA_963636135.1 Anaerovoracaceae bacterium | reverse complement strand
CAGCGGCAAAATCCTCTTTAATTTCAAAAGGGGAACTAAAAAACATTGAAGAATGAAGTTTTCCGCCATTTCGAAAGATTTTTTTTGAATCATCTTTTAATGTAAGAATTCCAAACCCACATGATTGTGCGATTTTTGAATTAAAATTTACGGATTTTTGTAAAACTTCCTGTTCTAAAATTTTTTCATCATAAGATTTATAAGAATTTTTAATTTTTTGATAATCAGCGTTATTTTTCCAGTCTTTTTTAGGGATTCCGTTCGTCTGGAAATAATTTTCAAGATTTTTAATTTTTTCTTCGACTTCTTTTAATTTTTGCCCATTTTCCAGGGCTGATTTTATATCAAATTTTGAAAGAAGTGAAAAACCTGCAGAATCTTCAATTTTAAAATCCCCAACAGATTTTCTAAAAAGCCCGTAAAGCGTGCCAGAACTTTTACAATCACAGGCAATATCGCGCGCCAAACTTCGAATGTAAGTTCCCTTGCTCACAGAAAAATAAATCCGCGCTGCAACAACACGATTTTCTTCATTTAATAAGATTTCTTTTAATTCTGAATCAAAAACTGTAATTTTTCGTGCCGAAAGTTCCACGGATTTTCCACTGCGAGCCAAATCGCTTGCCCTTTTTCCGTCAATGTGAAGGGCGCTAAAAGAAGGCGGCGTCTGAAGTAAAGGGCCTTTATATTTTTGTAAAACTTCTTCTAAATCTTTCAAAAACGGAAGGGGTGTTTTTTTTACGATTTGCCCCGTACATTCCAAAGTGTCAGTTTCTTCGCCAAATTTTATTACAGCTTCATAAGATTTATTAAATTCAGTAATTTTTCCGGCAAGGCGGGTCAGGCTCCCCGTGCAAACAACCAAAAGGCCCTGTGCAAAACTGTCTAAAGTTCCAGTATGCCCAACCTTTTGAGTGTTCAACGCATGTTTTATCGTAAAAAGAGAAGAAAAACTTGTTAGCCCGCTTTGCTTTGCAAAAAGAACAATTTTATCCGATTGCAATTATTCTTCCATCATTTCGGGATGAGATGATTCCCAGGCTTTAGTTTCTTTTTCAAGTTCAGTAAGTTTTCGAATCATACCAAAACCGCTTTTCATTCCAGAATCGACTAAAAATGTCAATTTTGGAAATTTACGGATTCTAAGTTTTGAAGCGATTGAAGTCTGAATAAAACCGGCAGCGTTATTTAATCCATCAACGCCTTTTTCAAGCATTCCGTCGGAAGCAAAACTTGAAACATAAACTTTGGCATAACTCAAATCTTGGCTAACTTCAACACGATTTACAGATAAAAAAGGAGTTAAATCATTTCTAGACTGACTTCCGCCTTTTCTACCCGTAACTCGAGGGTCACGGATTTCTCCGCGAAGTATAAGATTTGAAATTTCTTCCCGAAGCTGACAGTTTAATCTTTCAATTCTATACTGCCCCATTGTCAACATCTCCCGGATACTGAGTGCCTAAATTTTTAGCTTTTGCGGCTTTTTTTGCCTTTGCATCAGCTTTTTCTTTAGCGAGTTTTTCAGCTTCCAAAGCTTTTTCGGCTTCTGCTACTTGCATAGCTTTTTCCTGAGCTTCTTTTGCTTTCTTTTCGTTTTCTGCGCGATCATCGTGGAGTTCGTCTCCTAATTTTCGGGCAACTTCAATATATTCAAAGATTTCTAAGTGGTCGCCAACCTGAATGTCCTGCCAGTTTTCCAAACCGATACCACATTCAAATCCAGTTGTAACTTCTTTTACATCGTCTTTAAATCGTTTTAATGATGAAATTTTTCCAGTGAATTTTACGATTCCATCACGAACAAGATTTACAAAAGAATTTCGTCTTACGCAACCGTCTGTAACATAACAACCAGCGATAAGTCCAACTTTTGGAACTTTGAATGTATTTCGAACTTCGATTCCACCGATTGTCTGTTCTTTTGTATCCGGACGAAGCATTCCTTCCATTGCGGCCTGAATTTCTTCAACACACTTGTAGATAATATTGTATTTTCGGATATCAACTTTTTCCTGTTCGGCAAGCGCTTTTGCTTTTGGAGTAGGACGAACATTAAATCCGATAATGATTGCATTTGAATCGGCAGCGGCAAGTGTAACATCAGATTCGTTAATTGCACCCGCAGAAGAATGAATTACAGAAAGTCTGATATCGTTTGTAGAAAGTTTTTCAAGAGATGCTTTTAAAGCTTCCGCAGAACCTTGTAAATCCGCCTTGATAATAACTTTAAGTTCAGTAATCTGATTATTTTTAATTGTATCGTTAAAGTTTTCAAGAGTGACTTTTTTAACGGCTTTTGCGTCTTCAAATCGTTTTAATTCCTGGCGTTTTGCAGAAATTTCGCGAGCTTCCCGTTCATTTTCTGTAACCTGGAACGGATCACCAGCATTTGGCATTTCAGCCATTCCCAAAACTTCTACCGGAGTTGAAGGGCCCGCTTCCTGAATTCGTTTTCCACAATCGTCAAACATTGCACGAACATGGCCTTGATAAATTCCGGCAACAAAAGGATCTCCCTGATGTAAAGTTCCGCGCTGAATTATAACAGTTGAAACAACACCGCGTCCCTGGTCAATTCGAGATTCAAGAATTTTTCCTTCTGCACGACAATCGAAAGTTGCTTTTAATTCAAGCATTTCAGCCTGAAGTAAAATCGCATCAAGCAAATCGTCAATCCCTTCGCCTTTTAAAGCTGAAATATGAACATACTGAGTGTCCCCACCCCATTCTTCAGGAGTAAGTCCGTGTTCAGAAAGCTGAGTTTTTACACGATCAGGATTTGCTTCCGGTTTATCACATTTGTTTACAGCAACGATAATCGGAACTTTTGCATCTTTTGCGTGCGAAATCGCTTCGAGAGTCTGAGGCATTACACCATCATCAGCGGCAACAACCAAAACTACAATATCTGTAACCTGAGCACCACGGGCACGCATCATTGTAAACGCTTCGTGACCTGGAGTATCAAGGAATGTAATTGAGCCTTTTTCAGTTTTTACAGAATAAGCACCAATTGACTGAGTAATTCCACCTGCTTCGCCTTCCGCAACATGAGATTTACGGATTGCATCAAGAGTTTTTGTTTTACCATGGTCAACATGTCCCATTACAGTTACAATCGGCGGACGAGGAAGCATATTTTCTTCAACATCTTTATCGCCTTCAATTACAGTTTCATCATAAAGACTGATTAATTTAACTTCACAACCATATTCAGAAGCAAGCAAAGTTGCAGTATCAGAATCGATTGACTGGGTGATTGTAACCATCATTCCCATTCCCATCAATTTTGCAATTACTTCATTTGCCTTAAGGTTCATTTTTCGTGCCAAATCTGAAACAGAAACAGTTTCCATAATTTCAATTGATTTTGGAACTACAGAAGCCGGAGTTGCTGCCTTCTTTTTAGTTTCAAAAAGATTATCATCGTACTGTTCTTCATCTTTGCGATTGTAAACCTGTTTTTTGCCTTTAAACGCTTTTTTTGTTGGCGTTCTGTTTTGCATCATTGCAGGAGGAATTGCAGAAGAGCCCATTGGACTTCTAAATCCACCGCCTACACCGCCAAAACGAGATTGTCCCTGACCACGATTCTGAAATGAACCCTGCCCATTACGATTTTGGAAAGAGCCCTGACCGTTTCTATTTTGGAATGAACCTTGCCCATTACGATTTTGAAAATTTCTGTTTCCGTCGCGTTCACGATTCTGATAGCCTTGTCGAGCCTGAGCACCCGTAAAACCACCAGAAGAGCCTTCACGATTCTGACGCTGAAATCCGTTTTGAGAATAACCGTTTCTATCACGATTAAAATTATTTCTGTCACGGCGGCCAAAATCACTTAAATTTCCGGCTTTTACATTCGGACGAGCAGAATTGATTTCAAAAGAACCACGATTATTATAAGATTGATTTCTATTCTGTGGTCGATTTTGATTTTCCGGTCGAGAAAAATTATTTGGTGCAGACTGAACTTTAGGTTTATTTTCAACTTGAGAATTTTTTACTTCTTCAGTTTTTTCAAGTTTTGGTGTAGTTTCCGGTTCAGCACTTTTTTCTTCAGGCTTTTTAACTGCAACATGAACATTCTGACGAGGAGGAGCCTTCTTTTTTACAACAACAACCTTTTTTTTGTTTGCACTAACATTTGAAGAGGCAGATTCAGTCTGAGGAGCTTCCCCAGATTTTTTATGAACAACTGCTTTTGGTTTTTTTTCTAATTCTTCTGCCATTTATTACCTTATTCCTCGTCCTCTGTAAATTCAAACTCAACACCACACTTAGGACAATGTGTCATATCGAGTGTAATTTCTGCACCACATTCAGGGCAGTAATATTTTTCTTCCGTTTCAGATTCGGATTGTTCTTCCTGAGATTCTTCATCTTCTACAAATTCGATATTTTCATTTATCAAATTATAAACTTTTTCCAAATCTTCTTTTGAAACGCCTTCTACAGAAATTGTTTCGTATGAATTCATAAAATCGCTTAAATCTGAAATTCCAGCATTTTCAAGCAAAGTTGCAATATTTTTATCAACGCCCGGCAATTCTTTAATACAAGTAATATCAGCTTCTTCTGTATTTTCATCATTAAAGAGATTTTTTGCAACCTGATTTGCAGCGATGTCAGTCAAATCTAATTCTTTTGCCTGTTCTACAGTTTTTACATCAATATTCCAATCACAAAGTTTATTTGCAAGACGAACATTCATTCCCTGCTTTCCGATTGCAAGGCTTAATTGAGAATCTTCTACAATTGCGAGGGCCTGTTTTTTATCTGCATCAAGGATTACAACTTTTTCTACCTGAGCTGGAGAAAGTGCATTTTTAATAAACACGATTGGATCATCATCGTATTTTAAAACATCAATTCTTTCACCGTCAAATTCACGAATTACATTTGTAATACGGATTCCTTTAGTTCCGACACAAGCGCCAACTGGGTCAACATCTTCTCGAGTTGAAGAAACTGCGATTTTTGTTCTAAATCCGGCTTCGCGAACGCATTTATGAATTGTTACGATTCCTTCCTGGATTTCTGTAACTTCTGAACTTAAAATTTCTGAAACGAGTTTTGCATCTGTTCTAGAAAGAACTAACTGTAATCCGCCTTGAGTTTTTTTAAGATCAACAACATACGCTCTGATTCGGTCGCCTTTTGTATAAGTTTCGCGAGGAGATTGATATTTTGCTGGCAAGAATCCTTCGATTTTTCCAACATTTCCAACATCAAGGAAAATATTTCCGTTTTTAGAGTTCTGATAATAACCAACGATTACCTGGCCAACTTTTTCTTTATTCTGATTGTACAAAGATTCCCTGAAAGTTTCTGAAAGGCCTGTGTGTGCCTGCTGTTTTCCAACTGTAACGGCTCCGCGGCGATATTCTTTTGGATCTTCCAAAATATCGATTTGATCTCCAACTTCGATATCGTCTCCAAATTCTTTTGCTTCTTCAAGTTCGATTTCTGTAACAGGATCGTAAACTCCGTCTACAACAGTTTTTCTTGAATAAAGAGAAACATCTGACATATCATCTTCGAATTTTACAATTGCGTTTTCTGAAGTTCCGTGTGCTCTTTTATAAGCTGCCTTTAATGCGTTTTCAATTGTTAATTTTACTGATTCTTCCGTATAACCTTTTTGTTCGATTAGTTCACGGATTGCTTCTGCCATCTCTGACATTTTAAGCCCCCATAAAAAATATTTTTTTATAAATGAATAAATTTTGCTTTTGCAATATTTTCGTAAAGAATTGTTTTTTCTGATTCACCATTTTTTAGCGTTACAGATTTTTCGTCGGAAGAAACGATTACGCCCCCAACCCAATCAGTAACAGTTTTATCCCAAACACGAACTTCTCTTCCCGTAAAAATACCGAATTCTGCAGCATTTTTAATGTTTCGTTCCATTCCAGGAGAAGTTAATTCCATATAAGTGTCTTCAGTTTGTAAAAGTGCTTCTAACCGAGGAAGTAAAGCATGATGAACTTTTGCACAATCGTTTACCCCAATGTCAACACTCGGATCTGAAGAAGCAATTACCGCATTGATTTTTATAGTCGTTTTCTGCGGCGAAACATGAAGTTCTACAAGTTTGTAACCTAAACCTTCAACTAAAGGCTTACATTCCTTGTAATATGGAAAAGAATCAAGT
>CAVHIX010000031.1:0-14025 GCA_963636135.1 Anaerovoracaceae bacterium | reverse complement strand
CGCCGGATCAGTTCGACGAATAAAATCAAACGGACGAACCTGCAAACTCGAAGTGAGCCTGTTGATAATGTCGATTGCCTTTTGGCTTCCCAAAGATTTTTCAAGAAGTTCGCGGGCATAATCAATACCACCAGTTGTGATAAAGTTCTGAGCCTGCATCAATTCCTGGAATTCTTCCAAAACGGCATCTTTATATTCAGCGTCTACAGTTTCAAGACGGGCAATTTCAAAAGTTAAAGTTTCAACTTCATCTTCGCGTAAATGTTTCATAATTTCTGAGGAAATATCAGAACCAAGCGAAACTAAAAAGATTGCGGCCTTTTGTCGACCCGTTAAACTTTTATAATCTTTTTTATCTTTTTTTGCTGAAGTTGGAGCTTTCAGGCTTCCTGGTTTTGGAATCGGTTTTATACTACTTGATGATGATTTTGGAGTAGATTCTTCTGCCATTTTTTATTCCTCCATAAGCCATGTTCTAATGAGCAATGCAACATCTTCAGGATGCTCTTTTGCAAGATTTGTCGCATTTTCAAGCAATTCGGCTCTTCGGCTTTCTTCAACAGACATTGTAACCGGAATATTTGCATCTGCTTTTGCATCCCACAAAGCCTGTTCACGAGCGGCCTGCTGCTGACGAAGAAGTTCTTCTTCACGCAAACGACGCCTTTTTTCAATTTCTTTACTGATTACACGGAACAAAATAAATCCGATTAAAATTACAGCAACAACGCCCAAAACTAATAAAACAGTTCTTCGGGTTTGTTCAGCTTTTAATTCAAGTTCATCTTCTAATGCAAATTCTTCTGAATGATCAAAAGGAGTTGGCGTAAGTTTTACAGAATCGCCTCGGCTCGCTTTACACCCCGTTCCAGTGAAAACTGTGTCTTCCCACAATTTTATTTCTTCCGCAGAAACCGGAGTATATGTTCGCCTACGACTTTTTCCTTCCCAAATTTCTTTTCCATTTTCATCAAGAGCGATTTTCCAAACTCCATCAATAAATGCCGAAATCGTTCTTCTTCCGCGCTCAGGAGAAAATTCAATTTCCTGTTTTGTAGTGTTTACAACTTCATTTTTTGTAACGCCTTTTTCCGTAGTTTTGCCGATCATATTTGACATATCGCTATAAGTCGGCGGATTTTGCCCTTCTACCCCGGCAGGCCCTTCCGGATTAAAACTTGTTCCTTCGTAAGTTTTATTAACTTCCTGACTTGAAATTGTAATCGAAGGAGTTACAACACGGGTATCGTAAGGTTTTGTTGGATCCTGTGGCGTTAATTCAATCGGGGAATGAATTTCAGAAGATTCAGTTTTTTTAGAAAAATCCATTTCAAGATTTACAGCAACATCTTTTACACGTTTTTTTCCAACAACATTCTGAAGCGTTCGTAAAGTGATGGCTGCAATATCATTTTCATATTTTGAAATTTTTGACTGCTGTTTATCAATCAAAGTTAGTCGGTCAAAATCGGCCATCCCTTCAAAATCGTTTAAAATATTACCAAGCGAATCTGAAATTTTTAAATTTTCTGGTAAAAGGCCCGGAACGGAAGCCAAAATAATGCTCTGAATTCCCTGCAACCGCTTTTTTTCAGATGCAAGATTACTTCCGCGCTTAAAAGTTAAAACTACGCTCGCAGTAACCGGTTTTTGCTGTTCAATAAAAAGGGAATCTTCCGGAACAGTTAAAATTACACTCGCTTTTGAAATATCGTCAATTGCTTCAATCTGATACTGAACGGCCCTTTGAGATGCGAGTTTGCTTTTTGTATTCCGTTCAAAATCTGTATCCGACCAGGAACTCGACAAAACATTAAATTCTTCATAAGGGTTAATATTTGAAGGAAATAAATTTTCCGCAGAAAGATTTGCTTTTACCCGCAGAGCAGTGTCGGCATCATCAACTAAAATATTCGTTCCCGAACCCGTTGTGCTATCAGAAAGAATGTAATGAATATTTTTTTCGTCAAGATAATTTGTAATTCTGTTTACATCGTTTTGATCTATAATCCCCTTGCTAAAAAGAGATTCCATCGTTTTTGAAGAAGAAACATTTGCAACGACTACAAAAATAACAATGATTGCTAAAATTATACCTATAAAAATCGCTTTTTTTACAACAGAAGAATCTTTCCAAAATGATTTTAATTTTTCTGTCGTATTTTTAAGCCATTCGTTCATTTTCCCCTCCCATGAACGATGTTAAAAAATTCGTTGTATAATTGTAACATATAAGAGAAATTCTGAAAAGAGATTTTTTATTTTTTAGAAAACTATCTTGTCGTTGTAATTTCTGACCAGCCTTTTACAAGACGATCAATCACATTTTGCGCTAAACTAAGCGAACTTTGCGCCTTTGCCATTGCAATTGTTACATCGTGAATATCAACTGAATCAGGATCTGTAATCACTTTTTGCTGAAGATTTGTTACTTCCACCTGCTGATTATTCATACTGCTCATTGCCGAAAGAAGATAATCTTTAAAAGAAACTGAAGAATTTTTATTTGTATTCTGTGTTTGAAAATTCTGAATTTTTTGAACATTCGAAACATTCTGAAGTTGTGAAATGCCTTCTATTTTCATTTTAACCACCCGATTAAAAATTATCTAAGAAAAAACAAATTGTCAATATTAACGGCCAATTTCTAATGCTGCAGAAAACATAGATTTTGCACCGTCAACTACAGTCGCGTTCGCTTCGTAGGCTCGGCTTGCGGAAATCAAATCTACCATTTCGTTTACAATATTAACATTCGGATATTCAACATAACCTGCGTGAGGGCCAGATTTTATCGCATCCGGATGGCTTGGGTCGTATACCAACTTTCCTTCGGAAGTATCTTTTTCAATTCTTAAAACTTTTACGCCTTTTCCCGGGCCATTATCCAAATCTGAAGGAACAAACGGACTTCTGTAAGTTGGATTTTTTTGCGAAACAGGCTGAAAAACAACCCGCGATCTTTTAAAGGCCCCACCATCTTGTGTTCGTGTAGTTGAAGCGTTTGCAATATTATCAGAAATTACATCTGTTCTTAATCGTTCTGCTGCCATTCCAGTTGCAGCAATATTTATACTCGTAAAAAGTCCCATATTTTCCTCGCTTAACTCTGATTAAAAAAATTATTTCATTGCAATATTCAACTGACTGAACTGAAAATTCGTAAGCTGAGTTAAAAGTCTGTATTGCATCTGAATTTGAAGAATATTGTTGGCTTCAGTTTCAGCATCAACATTATTTCCGTTTGCTTTTGCCGTAGAAAGATAATCAACAACGCGACGAGGCTCAACTTCCCGGTAATCGTAAGGCTCATTAATCTGAATATGTTTTTCGTTTGTTAAAGTAAGATGAAAAGCGTTTTTTGAAGTTTCTTCAGATTCTAAAGCTTTTTTTAATTCTGATTCAAAATTTACTGAACTGCGTTTAAACTTCGGAGTTTCAGCATTTGCCAAATTATTCGAAGTAACCTGATAACGAAGAGAACTAACATCCAAAGCACGATGAAGTAAATCCACCGATTTCATAAAATCATTCATATTGACACCCTTTGTTTCATAATCGGAAAATGAAAAAAAAGATTTAGAAAAAAATACAAAAAAACTAACTTTGACAGAATAAACAAATTATTATAAAATTATTGCACTATATTCAAATGGGTGGGACCATGGCTTTTGTAAAAAATCTTTTTGACCAGAATTTTATTCAGTATGCAAGTTATGTAATTCGTGATAGGGCAATTCCAGATATTGTAGACGGTTTTAAACCTGTTCAGCGAAGAATTATTCACACACTTTTGAGAACTGATGACGGGCGTTTTACAAAAGTTGCAAATGTTGTCGGTAAAGTTATGGCTTACCATCCGCATGGGGACGCTTCAATTTATACGGCCCTTGTAAATCTTGCAAATAAAGAAATTTTTATCGACAAACAAGGAAACTTCGGAAATATTTTCACCGGAGATGGAGCGGCTGCCCCGCGTTATATTGAATGTCGCCTTCGCCCAATTACAAAAGAAATTTTAAACACAAATCCTAAAATTACAAAATATGTTGATTCTTACGATGGACGCGATGTTGAACCGGTTGCGTTCCAGGCAAAACTTCCTTTGGTTTTAATTATGGGAGCCGAAGGAATCGCCGTTGGAATGAGCACTCAAATTATGAGCCACAATGCCCACGAAGTTCTTGAAGCGGAAAAAGCATGTCTCAAAAAGCAAAAATTTTCTCTTTTCCCGGATTTTCAAACTGGCGGATTAATTGATGTAAGCGAATACAAAGACGGACTTGGAAAACTCGTTACCCGCGCCAAAATGGATACCAGCGACGAAAAAAAGATTATAATTACAGAATTGCCGTACGGTTCCACCTCTGAAAGTTTGATGAATTCTATCGAAAACGCTGCAAAAAACGGAAAAGTCAAAATCGCTTCAATTAACGATTACACTTCAAAATCCTTGAATCTTGAAATAAAATTACCGCGCGGAGTTTATGTAAAAGATGTCGTAGATTCGCTTTATGCCTTCACCGAATGTGAAAAAACAATTTACTGCAATCTTTTAGTTATAAAAGACAATATGCCAGTTCAAATGACATGCACGCAGGTAATCGAATATCACGCAAATCAACTTACAAACATTTTAAAGCAGGAACTTGAACTTGAAAAAGCCGATTTAACCGAAAAACTTCACCTTCGAACGCTGGAACGAATTTTCATTGAAGAGCGGATTTATAAATCAATCGAAGAAATGAAAACTGAACTAGCCGTAAATAAAGCCGTAAAACAAGGTTTTATTCCGTTTAAGGCTGAATTAATCCGGGAAGTTACAAACGAAGATGTTGAACATTTGCTTAAAATCCCGATTCGCCGCATTTCACTTTACGATATCAACAAAAATAAAAAAGAAGTTCAAGCAATCAATTCTAGAATCAAAGAAATTGAAAAAACTTTAAAACACATTGTAGATTACGCAGTCAGTTATCTTGATTCAATTGAAGAAAAACTTTCCCCAGAATTAAAAAAACGAAAAACTACAATCACAAATATTAAAACTGTTGATGTAAAAACCGTTGTAAAACGCGATACTTCACTAAAATACGACGAAAAATCTGGGTATCTTGGAATAAATGTTTCCGGTGGCGAAGAATTATTTAAAATCACTCCGTACGACAGAATTTTGTATGTTCGAAAAAGCGGAATTTATTCAGTTACAGAATCCCCGCAAAAACTTTTCGTAGGGCCTGGCTTACAATACTGCGGATTTGCCGACAAAGAATCACTTTCAAAAGTTTTGTTCACGATTTTTTATCGCGACCCGCAAACACAATTCGTTTACATAAAAAGATGCAAAATTTCAGCATACATAATGAACCGCGACTACTTTTTTGCCCCGGACGATATGGAAGTTTTGCACATCGACACGCGAAAAAATTTCAAATTCACACTAAAATACACTCCAAAACCGCGCGTAAAAATCTTATCCGAAAACTTTAAAACTGACGATTACCAGGAAAAAGGATTAAAAGCGCAAGGCACAAGAATTGTCGCAAAAGAAGTCCAGGAATTAATCGTAGAAAAATAAAAAATCTTATTTAAAAAAATTGAAAAAAACTCAAAATTGCAAAAAAAAATCTTCGACCGTTATATAGCCGAAGATTTTTTATTTTTAGTCTGATTTTATAAAATTAGTTTGCAAAAGTTGCAATGAAAACACCGGCGGCAACCGCAGTTCCAATTACACCTGAAACATTCGGTCCCATTGCGTGCATCAACAAGAAATTCATAGGATCGTATTCCTGACCAATTTTATTTGAAACTCGCGCTGCCATAGGAACTGCAGAAACACCTGCCGAACCAATAAGCGGATTGATTTTCTTTCCTTTTGGCAAGAAGAGATTCATAAGTTTTGCCATCAAAACGCCACCTGCAGTAGCAACAGCAAAAGCGAACAATCCCAAAATGATAATTCCAATTGATTTTCCGTTGATAATTTTTTCCGGAGTCATTTGACTTCCAACACCAAGAGAAAGCAAAATTGAAACGATGTTCATAAGTTCGTTCTGCATTGTTTTTGAAAGTCGATCGATAACGCCACATTCTTTTACAAAATTTCCAAATGCTAACATTCCAATTAAAGGAGCGGCAGTTGGCAAAAGCAAAATTGTGATTACCAAAAGCAAAAGCGGGAACAAAACTTTTTCTGCTTTAGAAACAGGACGAAGCTGCTCCATACGGATTTCTCGTTCCTTTCGTGTTGTTAAAAGTTTCATAATCGGCGGCTGAATCATTGGAACTAATGCCATGTAAGAATAAGCTGCAACGGCAATAACGGCCATCAATTCTGGGGCAAGTTTTGCACTTACATAAATTGAAGTTGGGCCATCTGCACCACCAATAATTGCAATCGCACAAGCCTGAAGAATATTGTAATCAAAAACTTCAGGAATAAGATTTAAAAGTGAAACGCCTAACAAGGTAAAGAATACACCAAACTGAGCCGCACCACCTAAAATCGCAGTTTTCGGATTTGCAATTAGAGGACCAAAATCAGTCATTGCACCGATTCCCATAAAAATCAACATTGGGAAAAATTCGTTTCCAACTCCGGCTTTGTAAATAATGTTGAGCATTCCGTCTGGGGCATTTCCCATTCCGGCACCAGGAATATTTACAAGAATTGTACCAAATCCAATTGGAATCAGCAAAAGAGGTTCAAATCCCTTTACAGCACCAAGATAAACGATTAAAAATCCAATTGCAATCATCAAAATGTATTGCCAACCTGGAGCAGATTTTGCAAAAGAATCTTCAGAAAGTGATTTTTTTTCTTCAGCTTCTTTTTCCTGCTGTTGTTCAAGGGCAATTTCTTCATCAGTTTGCGTATGAATCATTTTATAAATGCCAGTTGTTTCCCAAATATTTTTGAAAAACGAACCAACTGCAATATCATGCTTTCCGTTCCAATCTTCAGTGCCAGGAATTACCCGGTTAATCCCAGAAGATTCTTCTATAACCTGATTTGATTCACTTTGAGCAAACGCACGCGAACCAAACGAAACTATAGAGGCAGCCATCATTATGCACAGCATGATTAATCCGATTTTTTTTGTATCAATTTTATTAATCATAATTTTTTCCGTTATTTACTGAATTTGAGCTACAACTTGACCATTAGAAACCTGAGTTCCAGTTGGAATTACAAAATGAACTTTTCCAGAGAAACCAGCTTTAATTTCGAGTTCCATTTTCATAGATTCAATAATGATGATTGTTGTATCCGCAGAAACATTTTCACCTTCAGAAACAGCATAGCGAAGCAAAGTTCCGGCAACTGGAGAAGAAACTGGTTTTCCGCCTTGAGCTACTGGAGCCTGAACTGGGGCAGCTTGAACTGAAGCTGCTTGAACATTCTGAACCGAAGCAACCTGAACAGGAGCAGAAACTGTTCCACCAACTGAACCTAATTTTTGTCCACTTGTAACCTGACTTCCGGCTTGAGCAGTAAATGTAATTACACCGTTTGAAGGCGATTTTACTTCAAGTTCCATTTTCATAGATTCAAGGATTACAACAGTGTCACCAGCTTTTACTGTAGAACCGTTATCAACTGCAAAACGAAGTAAAGTTCCGGCAACTGGAGAATTGATATCTACCCCACCAGAAACAACTGGAGCGGCTTGTACAGGAGCTTTTGCCTGAACCTGAGCTTGTGGAGCAGCAGATGCCTGAACTGGAGCAGCAGAGCCCTGACCTACAGAAACAGAATAAGGAGTTCCATTTACAGATAAATTTCCTTTTCCATCTGAAGTTACATTATAAGGCGTTCCATTTACATTGATTGTGTAAGTTCCGCCATTTGAAGATTTTGGAGCGCTTTGAGGTTTTGCACCAAATGCAGTTTTTGCATCGATTGGGCCCTTTGCTCTTTCTGCAAAGAATTTCTGAGCAACTTTCGGGAACATTGCATAAGTTAAAACATCTTCATCAGAACCATCACCACCATTTTCTTTTGCTTCTTTAACCATTTTGTCCCATTCCGGAGCGATTAAATCAGCTGGTCGGCAATCGATTACTTTTTCCATTTTGTTCTGTTCAAGAGCTTTTTTTACTAAATCAGCATTTGGTTCAGCAGGAAGACGACCGTATTTTCCAACAATTAAGTCGCGGAATTCCCCAGTCATTCGTTCGTATCGGCCAAACAAAACATTGAATACAGCCTGAGTTCCTACAATCTGACTTGTTGGAGTTACCAAAGGAACATAACCAGCATCTTTGTGAACTTTTGGAAGTTCTTCGAGAACAGCGTCCATTTTGTCACCAGCGCCCTGCTGTTTCAACTGAGATTCAAGATTGCTGAGCATTCCACCTGGAACCTGAGACAAAAGAATTCGAGTATCTGCGCCAAGGAATTTAGATTCCAAAGAAGCGTAATGAGTTCTAACTTCACGGAAATAAGCTGCGATTTCAAGCAATGCTTTTACATCAAGTTCAGTGTCGTATTTTGTTCCCTTTAACATTTCTACAATTGTTTCTGTTGGAGAATGGCTTGTTCCCATTGACATAGAAGAAATTGCAGTATCAAGAATGTCGGCACCGGCTTCTACGGCTTTTAATTCAGTTGCAACCGAAAGACCAGTTGTCGAGTGTGTATGAATTTCAATTGGAAGATCAACTTTTGCTTTAATTGCTTTTACAAGTTCGTATGCATCGTAAGGTTTTAAAAGACCTGACATATCCTTAATACAGATTGAATTTGCACCGAAATCAGCGTAAGTTTTTGCCAATTCAGCATATTTTTCGATTGTGTGGAATGGAGTTACGGCATAAGAAATTGCCATCTGAACATGTTTTCCAGATTTTACAGCAGCTTTTGTAGCGCGTTCAAGATTTCGAGGGTCGTTACAGGCATCAAAAATACGGAACACATCAATACCATTTTTTGCAGCAGTTTCAACGAATTTATCAACAACATCGTCTGCATAGTGGCGGTATCCCAAAAGATTTTGACCACGAAGAAGCATCATAATTTTGCTGTTCGGAAGAGCCGCGTGAAGTTTTCGAAGACGATCCCAAGGATCTTCGTTTAAGAAGCGAATACAAGAATCGTAAGTTGCGCCCCCCCAACCTTCAATAAATTTATATCCAATTTTATCAAGCATAGGACATGCAGGAAGCATATCAGCTGTTGTCATACGAGTAGCGTGAAGCGACTGATGAGCATCACGAATTGCAAGTTCGGAAATTCCAACTTTTGACATAATTTTAACCTCTTAAATTAAATAGATTCTTTTTCGTAAACTGCCGCAGCAATCGCCGCAATGACAGCATTATTATCAACATTTTGAACAGGAACTGAAGCCACGCTAGGAGCAGGAGCTACAGGTTTATTTTTAGTTTCAGTTTTTGTATCTTTATCAAGTTTTAAAGCATGAACTACAAATTGCAACAAATTCATACCCCAAATCATGATGATTAAAAATACAAATACAACACACATGCCTAAAACAGTCAGAAGAACACTTTGACTAAGCATTTGAGAAATTGTCATATTACCTCCAATCATATTGAGAGAAAAGATTTATTTAAAAATCACCAAAAATTATAAATTAATCACAATTTTTTTTCAATTAAATAAAATCTGAAATTTACATTTTTTTTATTTTTGTCATTTTAAAATCGAAGTTAAAATCTGCACTTGTTTTGTAATTTTTTTTTCAGTAAAATCACAAATGAGGAATATATGTTTTCACCTTTAATTTATGTTTTTTTTGCAACAACGCTGATTTATTTATCTTTTTTCACACTGAACACGATTTTTTCCGCAAAAGAAAAAGTTTTTTTTAAAAATCTTTTTGGAATTTTGCAAGGCACTTTTTTACTCGCAAGTTTAGTTTTATTTTTAATCCATGCACTCCCGGAATCAAAAAATCTTTTTAAAATTTCGCTAATTTCCGTTGTTTTCAGCCTTGCAGGATTTTTCTTGAGCCATTACTGCACTTCAAATACAAAAAAAATCACTGGAAACATTTTAATTCTTCTAGGAACCTTAGTTTACCTTCAAATTTTGTATCCGTCGTTCAAATTATTTAAAGTTTCAAGTTTTGCGTTTATTTCTTCAATTATAGTTTATATTTTACTCGGATTTTTTTACATTTTGCTGATTTTAAAACATCGTTCGCTAAAAAAAGAATTACTGAATTTACAAATGATTTTTATTCTTTTAAAAACGATTTTTGGTTGCGTTTGCAATTTTGCGGGAATAATTACGATAATTTACGACCACACCCTTTATTCGCTTTTATTCTTTTTAGGAATGACACTTTTAGTCCTATCTTTTTTATTCGAAATCGCATTCAAATTAAAAGAATCGAGCAAAAAATGTCCATTCCTTTACGAATTATTTTTTAATCTTTCACTTTTATTCAACAGCGCAGGCGTAATCGTAATGCTGATCTAAATTTCAGATTTTAAAAATTAAATTTCAAAATACGGATTTTACAAAACATCATTCATAAAATAAAGATGTCCTTTGCTCAATTCACCAGATTTTATTTTGCTAGAAAGATTTTCTAAAGCGTGAACAGCGCCCATCGCAAAACCTTCGCGGCTTCGTGCAGTGTGAGTAATTTCAATCGTGTCGGCCGCAGAATCGAACATTACAGTGTGAGTGCCCGGAATGTGCCCGCATCGAGTTGAAGAAACATGCAGCTGATTTGCCTTAGGTCTTTCATGAAAAGCGTCAGTTACGATTTCTGTTTTCTTTTTTGTATTTTTAAGAATTGTTTGAGCAATCGTCAATGCCGTTCCCGAAGGACTATCCGCTTTCTGATTATGATGAGCTTCCCAAGTTGCAATATCGTATTCCTGCCAAGGCTCCATAATCTTTACCGCTTCTTCTACAATTTTTAAAAGCATATTCACACCAATTGAAAAATTTGAAGAAGTCATAATAATTCCGCCACAATCTTTAGCCAAAGCGTCAATTTCCTGATATTTATCGTTCCAGCCAGTCGTTCCAACTACAATCGGAAGTGAAAGTGGCAAAAGGGCCTTAATATTTTCTAAAACGCTAGTCGGGTGACTGAATTCAATAATTCCTTCTGCCCCGCTAGATTTTATAATTCTTTTTAAAGATTCGCCGTCGCCTTTTTGAATTTTATTTGTAGCATCATCAGCAAAAACATCGACAGTGCAAACGATTTCGTGTCCCAAAGATTTTGCACATGAAGCAATCATATGCCCCATTTTTCCATAACCAACAAGTGCGATTTTCATTTTTCCCCCAAAATTACAAGATTATGCAAAAAATGCCTTATGCAAAATCTGAACTGTTCTGTCTGCTTCTGAATCGTCAACGATAAAACTGATATTAACTTTTGAAGCGCCCTGGCTAATCATCTGAACATTAATTCCTTCATCACTCAAAGCGTCAAAACCAGATGCCAAAATTGCAGAAGAATGTTCAACATCACAAATTACAGTAACGATTGCACGATCTTTTCGAACAGTTACATCGCAGGCGTGTTTTAAATCTTCTACCAATCCGTCTAATTTTTCTTTTCCGCTTACAGTACAAGAAACTGAAACTTCAGAAGTCGCAATTACATCAATTGAAACATTCCATTTTAAGAAATTATTGAAAATGTGAGCTAAAAATCCGCACGCGCCAAGCATTCTATTTGAAACCATGTCGATTACCTGCACATGTTTTACAGAAGTAATTGCACATACAGGAGGAACTTTTCCAGAATGTTTTTCAACGATTATTGTTCCACTACTTGAAATATTATACGAATTTTTTACACGAACAGGAGTTCCGCTTTTTCGAACAGGAACCATCGATCTTGGATGCAAAACCTGAGAGCCGAACATTGCCAATTCCTGAGCTTCTTCATAAGTTACTTCCGGAACAGTTTTTGCTTCTTTTACAACACGAGGGTCAGTAGTTAAAATTCCGTCTACATCTTTCCAAGTCTGAACTTCTTCAGCGTTCATTGCGGCCCCAATCATAGTTGCAGTCAAATCTGAACCGCCACGACCTAAAGTTGTAATAATTCCTTTTTTATCTTTTGCAATAAATCCTGTTACAATCGGAATTGCATTATCTTCACCATTTTTATAAGAATTTAAATGAAGTGGAATATTCTGCCAAGTTTCATCCAAAAGTTCAGCAGACATATAATTTGAATCACTTACAAAACCAATATCCCACGCATCATAAAATTTTGCATCAATTCCTTCACTTTTAAGATATGCCGCCATCATTCGAACAGACATTCGTTCACCAAAAGAAACCAAATAATCCCGCGACCGTTTTGAAATTTCTTTTAACATAGAAATTCCAGTAAGAAGAGTTTTTAATTCGTCTAACAAATCTTTTATCGTGTCAATATTAATCCCAAGTGTTGTTGCCGTTTCCTCGTGAAGAAGGGCAACTTTTTTTACATCAACAACGCCAGTTACGGCCAAATCAGCTGCCTCTAAAAGATGATCAGTTGTGTCCCCCATTGCACTTAAAACCACGACAGGGCGTTTTTCTTTATACGCTTTAATAATTGAAGCTACATGTTTAATTCTTTCTGCATTTGCAACTGACGAACCGCCAAATTTCATTACTATCATACTTTTTTACTCTCGCAAAAATAACAATTTGTTGAATTACAACTTAGAGAAAATATATAATTTTTTTATCTTTTATACAAGTTTGAAAAAGAATTTTATAAAAGTTTACCGTTCAGCAGAAACGATTCTGTAAGAAACTGAAACTGGTGTGTCCGGAAGATTTTCTTGATCAGATTTTCCAACGCTGAAAAATGCCATTACACCGTTCGTTCCGTTTTCTAATGCCGAAACTGAACTTTTTACGCAAGTCCCATTTATATAGCAGGAATACTGATTTTTATCATTTTTTACAATTTTTAATCTATTTAATGAAGAAAAGCCTTTTACAATTGCCGCAGAAGAGGAAAAATATGCCGTATTTTCAGCTTCCGTATTTACTAAATCAGAATAAGATTTTCCATCATAAGAATAAAGCGCATATTCACCCAAAGTATTGATTTCAAAACGAATATAATCTGAACAAATTCCATTTTTTGCCGAAGAATATCCAAAAACAAGCCCGAAACAACTTGAATCGTATCCGCTGTCTTTTTTAAATTCAACTTCAATTGATTTAAACTTTCCTAATTCCGGGGAAGTATAAAATTTTCCACAATCCTGATTATTATTTTTTGAACAGTCTACCCAATCATTACTAAAAAGTTCATTTTTTACCACAACTTTTTTAGTAGAACCACAAGAAAAAAACATTCCAGAAACTAAAAGTAAAATTACAAATTTAAAAATCTTTTTCATATTATCCTCCGCATTCTCATATATAGATTAGTTATCTTCTTTAGAAGCGTCAATCGAAACAGAGCCCAAATGCAAAACATTACTATAATGATTCGTATAAGAAGTGTCGCGCCCCACAGAAATCGCATACATATTTACATAATACATATTTTCTTCAGATGCCGTACTAGATTTTTTATAATCAGAATCCCCTTCAGAAGGCTCAACATAAACATCTTTATCCCTAGAAGTTCGCCCAAAATCAAAACTTTTATGTTTATTATTAACAATTTCTAAACGACTAGGAATTTTCACGCTTTTTGTTCCGTTTATCTTAAGATAAGCCGCATATTCCGCGTCAAGGTAACTTGTAATTCTGATTTGCACATTCTGATTTGAGCCAGTACTTTTTATTAAAGGCGTTGAATCGCTTTCTTTATTATCCACTTCAACAGTACCAAGCTCTTGATATTTATAAGTTTCCCGAACCAAAGTAACCGCATTTGAATAGTTAGAAGAAGAACTGGCAGTTGAAATACTTGAAATATCAGACGACATCGTACTGTAATTATTATAGATTTTATAATAAACCGCAGTTCCTAAAAATTCAAAACTCGAAGAACCAGAAATATACCCCTTATTATTTTCACCTTCTTCATTTGTGTCAAAATCAAAATACCGCTGAGCATATTC
>CAVHIX010000030.1:0-14148 GCA_963636135.1 Anaerovoracaceae bacterium | reverse complement strand
GTTCTAGGAATTTTATGAATACAAAATATGTTTTAAAAAAATTAAATCTTAATAAAGAAGGATTTGAAAAAATTCGTGTGGCTGTGCAAAATGCGGAAAGCAAAACTTCTGGCGAAATTGCAGTTTGCCTTTCGAGTGAAAGTTCGGATTATTCTTTTTGGGAATTTTTTGCTTCGATAATCTGTTCTTTTGTGGTATTTTTGGCTTTGCTTCCACTTTCTGCAAATCTTAGGCTTTTTTATGAAAAAACAAATTGGCTTTCCCCGGAATGGTATTTGCCACTTTCGTTTGGGCTCATTTTCTTGCTTTCGATTTTGATTTTTTTCTTTTTGTTTAATATTCCCGCTTTGGATCGCCTTATAATTCCGAATGCGTATAAAAATAAAATGGTTACAAAGCAGTCGTTTTTTGCGTTTTCAAAAACTGGTGTTTACTGTACCGAGCATCACAACGGCATTTTGATTTATGTTTCGTATCTAGAAAAACAGGTTCGCGTTATTGCTGATGAAGGAATTTCCAAAAAGATTTCAAACGATTTGTGGAAAATTATTGCGGATTCTCTTGCTTCTGATTTGAAAAAAGGCGAAGGCGTAAATGCTTTTTGCGAAGCGATTGAAAAATGCGGCGAACTTTTGAAAGAACATTTTCCGCGCCAGGAAGATTCTAAAAATGAACTTTCCGACGGGCTTTTAATCCTTGAAAATTAAAATAAAAATCGAGGTTCGTATGAAAAAAATTTATAAAAAATCAATATTTGTATTTTTTTTGCTGATTGCTGTTTTGTTTTCAAGTTTTGCGTTAGATGTTCCGCAATTGACGGGCCCTGTTGTGGACAATGCAAATCTTTTTAGCACGCAAAAATTAGAATCCCTTTCGCAAAATTTGCGTGGAATTTATGAAAATGGCGGACCTCAAATTGTGGTTTTGACTATAAAAACGCTAGACGGTGAATCGATTGAAAATTTTTCTATAAATGTTGCTGAAAAATGGAAAATCGGCTCAAAGGAAAGCGATAACGGCGTGATTTTAACGGTTGCCCTCGAGGAACGAAAAATCCGAATTGAAGTTGGTTATGGCCTTGAAGGCGAATTAACGGATGCAAAATGTTCTTTGATAATCCGAAATATTATGGCGCCGGAATTTAGAAATGAAAATTACGCTGACGGAATTATAAAGGCCGTTTCCGCAATCGAAAAAGTTTTGAGCGTTTCAAATGACGATGACACAGAAATTTTATCTGAAGATTCGGGGAAAGTTTTGCCTTCGTTTTACATTATTATGGCATTCTTCGGATTTATTTATTTCTTCATTTTTACGGGGCTCCTTTCTATGAAATTGTCGTGGTTAAAATGGCTTCCGTGGGCCCCTTTGTTCCGTTCGGCAAAAGTTTCAGGAAAATCTTACAGTAGCAAAGACGATTTTTGGGGTGGTAGCGGATTTTCAGGTTCTCACCATAGCGGCGGCGGATTTTCTGGTGGGGGAGGCGGCTTCGGCGGCGGTGGCGCTAGCGGTGGCTGGTAATTTTTCTTATTGAAGAAGAACTTTAAAAAATGTAGAATAAATGCTGATTTTACAAGAGGAAAAAAATGGTACCAACTTTAATTAAAGATTTACTTTCTACAAAACCAGAAGGACAAAAAGTTACAGTTTGCGGTTGGGTTCGCACTGTTCGAGATTCAAAAAATTTAGTTTTTATACAGGTTAATGATGGCAGTTGTTTTTCAAATATTCAGCTTACTTTTGATCGAAATGCTCCATCAAAGAATGCAAATGTAAATAATATAGAAGAAGAATTAAAAAAATTAAATACGGGCGCTTCTCTTAGAGCAGAAGGCGTTTTAATTTCTTCTCCGGCTTCAGGGCAGGCAGTTGAGGTTACGCTTGAAAATCTTAAAATGCTTGGTGCTTGTAATCCAGACGAATATCCGTTGCAAAAAAATAAAATGTCAATGGAATATTTAAGGGCTAATGCTCATTTAAGAGCTAGAACAAACACTTTTGGTGCTGTTTACCGTGTGCGAAATCAGATGGCGTTTGCAGTTCATTCGTTTTTTCAGGAAAGAGGATTTCAGTATATTAATGCTCCGGAAATTACTTGTTCAGATTGTGAAGGTGCCGGCGAAATGTTCCAGGTTACAACTCTTTCTATGGAAAAGATTGCTGAACTTGGCGTAAAAGCAGGTATCGGCGGAATGAAAATTGAAGACGCTCACAAAATCGTAGATTATTCAAAAGATTTCTTTGGAAAAAAGGCAAGCCTTACAGTTTCAGGTCAATTGGAAGCCGAAACAATGGCAACTGCTTTAAGCCGCGTTTACACTTTTGGACCAACTTTTAGAGCAGAAAATTCAAATACTCCTCGCCACTTGGCAGAATTCTGGATGATTGAACCGGAAATGGCATTCTTTGACCTTGATGACGATATGGACATTCAGGAAGATTTTGTAAAATATCTTTTGAATTGGGCACTAACAAAATGCCGAGCTGATTTGGAATTCTTTGATAAACGAATTCAGCCTGGTTTAATTGAAAGCCTTGAAAAAGTTGCAAAAGCAAAATTCGTTCGTATTTCGTATACTGATGCAATTAAAAAACTTGAAGAAGCATCTGAAAATGGTGCAAAGTTCGAATTTAAGCCTTATTGGGGATGCGATATTGCAACTGAACACGAACGCTATCTTACTGAAAAGATTTTTGGCTGCCCTGTAATGGTATTTAACTATCCAAAAGAAATAAAATCTTTCTATATGAAACAGAATGATGACGGAAAAACTGTAAAAGCCGTTGATGTTTTGGTTCCAGGAATTGGCGAATTGATTGGCGGTTCAGAACGTGAAGAAAATTATGAAAAACTTCTTAAAGCGTGCGAAGAACGCAAAATGGATATGTCAAATTACGAATGGTATCTTGACCTTCGCCGATTTGGTTCAGTTCCGCATTCAGGATTTGGGCTTGGTTTTGAACGCTTAATCCGTTATGTAACTGGAATGGAAAATATTCGCGATGTAATTCCATATCCACGAGCACCAAAACTTGCTGATTTCTAATAAAAAATAAATTTTGCAACAAAAATGCAATAAAAAGGTCTAACTGATATAACAAAAATAAATGGAAGGTAAAAATGTTTAGTTTATTTGCGGTTGTATTGGTTTGTTCCTTTTTTTGCGTTTTGTATTTGCCGCGCGTGGTTGCATGGTTTTCGTCTTTAAAAACACAAGAAAAAATCATTAGTTCAAAAAAACACCAATTAGCACTTTTTGTCCCTGCCCGAAACGAAGGAAAAAATGTAATTCCGCTTTTTGAAAGCATTAAAAATCAGACTTACGATTCTTCTTATTTTGACACTTTTGTTGTTGTAAAAAATCCTGAAGATGAAGTTTACGATTATGCCAAAATCTGTAACGCTGAAGTTTTTTGCGATATAACTCAAAATTGTAAAGGCGATTGTACGGATTACACTTTTAAACAGATTTTAGAAAAATATCCTGATAAATATGACGGTTTTATCATTGTGGATGCCGATTGCCTTTTGGACAAAAACTTTTTAACCGAAATGAATAATGCGCTTTCTTCTGGGGCTGATATTATCAATTCTAAAAAGCGGGTAAAAAATTACTATGTAAATCCTGAAAAAAATTCAAATCTTGTGACTGCATGTAACGGTTTAATCTGGACGCTGATGGACGATATGGGAAACCGATTTAAAAGCGACCACGGAATTAAAACTATGACTGTTACAACTGGAATTCTTCTTTCAAAAAAAGTTGTAAACGATATGCAGGGGTGGGCGTACAAGCAGACTTTAACTGAAGATATGGAATTGGCCCGCGACGCAATTTTAAAAGATTACAAATGCCTTTATTATTCGCACGCAATCATTTATATGGAAGAAGCGTTGACCCTTTCTGAAACGAATAAACGCCGAAGCCGCTGGATGCACGGAATAATTCACGCGGATTACATTTATTTTTCTGCGATTTTAAAAAATGTTTTGCACGGAACTAAAAATTCTTTGAAAAACGCATATTTTACATTCAGTTTGTGGTTTGTTTATCTTTTTATTTTGACTTTGCTTTGTATGGCTGGCGTAAATATTGGTTTTAGCCTTACAAATTTCTTTTTAACAGGATTTTTAAATCTTTCAGCGATTTTTGTATCTTTAGTTTGCATTTTGTTGATTTATTTTTCATTTTTTGTGATGACACTTGCCGCTCTTTGGGTGAATAAAAATGATATGCGCCTTTCGAGAATGGGATTTTTAAAAGTTTTGTTTGTGCATCCGATTTTTTATATGGGTTACATTTCAATTGTTTTAAAAGCAATTTTCAGTAAAAATAATAAAAAATGGGAAGTTATCGAGCGAATCGTTGAAAATACAAAAGTTTTGGGGTAGTTTATGAATTATTTTGATTTGGCTTACACGACAAGCGATGTTTTAGAAAAAATAAAACTTGCTGAACAAAAAGGCGATTTTTCCTGTCATTTAGACCCGATTGATTATGAATCTTCGGAGCCGGTTACAGAGCGTTTTCCGTATAAACCGGGATTTTTTTTGAATCTTTTGTACGGATTTCGTAAATTTTATTTTTTGAATAATTTTATTAAAAAATTGAATGAAGAAGTTTTTAAAACTAAAGTTTTAGGCAGCGAAAATCTAAAAAATGTAAAATCTGCGGTTTTTATTTGTAATCATGTGAATAAATTTGACGCTCTTGTTGTAAATTATGCCATTCCGAATAAAAAAATTAAAATTATGGTTGCCGATTTTAATAATCGAAAAGGATTTTTAGGCAAAATGATGAGAGCCGACGGAATCTTACCTTTTAAAAATACAAAAGAATGCATAAAAAAATTCAACGATGCGGTTAAATTTTATTTAAGCCATAATCAAAGCGTTTTGTTTTTCCCGGAAGGAAGTGAATGGTGGTGTTATAAAAGGCCCCGTCCGATGATGGATGGCGCTTTTCATTACGCAGCTCTTTGCAATGTTCCGGTTGTGCCACTTTTTATCACTTTTAAGGAAAGCGGTCGCGTTCGAAATGATGTTGATCTTCCGTATTTTACGCTGAATATTTTGTCGCCAATTTACCCGGAACAGAATAAATCAAAATCAGAAAATAGTGCAATTTTAAAACAAAAAAGCGAAAAAGCCTGGCAGAATTGTTACAATCTTTTTTACAGCGAATAAATATTCTTTGCTAAAAAACTAGAATAAAACAAGCAATTTGTGGTATATTTTTAGTATTCTATTTTTAGGGGCAATATCAAATATGAAAGTTGCAATTTTTTTTGGTTCAAAATCTGATACAGAAAAAATGAGTAAAGCTGGCGAAGTTTTAAAAGAATTCGGTGTTGAATATAAGGCATTTGTAATTTCAGCACACAGAGCAGGCGAACTTTTGCATAAAACTGTAAAACAAATCGAACAAGAAGGCTATGAAGTTATTATTGCGGGAGCAGGTCTTGCAGCGGCTCTTCCGGGAGTTATTGCGGGAATTACAACTCTTCCTGTAATCGGCGTTCCGCTTGAATGCATTTCTTCTGGTTCAAACGGTTTAGGCGGACTTGATGCACTTCTTTCTATTGTACAAATGCCTCCTCAGATTCCTGTTGCAACTGTTGGAATTGGTAACGCTAAAAATGCGGCTTATCTTGCCCTTCAAATTCTTTCAATTAAATATCCTGAATTAAAAGAAAAATTAGTTTCATTCAGAAAAAAGTTAGCCCTTGATGCAGAAAAATCTGTTCAAGAAGGAATAAATATTTAAAATCGTTTGGAAAATTCAAAATTTTAAAAGAGATTATGATGACAGAAATTTATAATGAATCAGAAGATAAACTTCACGACGAATGTGGGGTTGTTGGCGTTTATTTAACTCCGAATGAAAAATCAGAAAAACAGAATGCGGCGGTTTTATCATATTTTGGTTTGGTTTCTCTTCAGCACAGGGGCCAGGAAAGTGCCGGAATTTGTGTTTCAGACGGAACTGAAGTAAAAATTCACAAAGAAATGGGCCTTGTTTCTGATGTTTTTAAATTGGAACACCTTGAAAATCTTTCTGGAAATCTTGCAATAGGACATGTTCGTTATGCAACTGCTGGTTCAAAAACTATAGAAAATGCTCAGCCGATGCTGATTCAGTCAAAATTGGGTTCGGTTGCGGTAGCTCATAACGGTCAGCTTGTAAATTATGTTCAGCTTCGTGAAATGTTTGAAGAAACGGGGGCGACTTTCAATTCTTCGAGCGACACAGAAGTAATCGTAAAATTAATTGCCCGCGGATACAAAAAGGGCCTTGAACGAGCGTTAACTGATACAATTCAGATGATAAAAGGTTCGTTTGCCCTTTGTGTTATGACAAAAGATTCTTTAATCGGGGCTAGAGACCCTAACGGAATTAGACCTTTGTGTTTGGGCCAGGTAGAAAATGGCTGGGTTTTGGCAAGTGAAAGTTGTGCAATCGATGCAATGAATGGAACTTTTGTTCGCGATATTCAGCCTGGTGAAATCGTAATTATAAATAAAGATGGAGTTCTTTCGTTTAATTTTGGCGAAAAGACTTCAAAACGCTCTTGTATTTTTGAATATGTTTATTTTGCCCGCCCGGATTCAATAATCGATAGTATTCCGGTTCAGGAAGCGCGATATAAAATGGGTGAACAGCTTGCAAAAGAAAGTCCAGTTGACGCTGATGTTGTAGTTGGTGTTCCGGATTCTGGGCTTGGCGCTGCAATGGGTTACGCTCGTGCCTCTGGAATTCCTTATGCGATGGGTGTTGTAAAAAATAAATATATTGGGCGAACTTTTATTGCTCCAACTCAAAAAGACCGTGAAAATATGGTTTTTGTAAAATTGAATGCCCTTAAAAATGATTTGGACGGAAAACGCGTAATCGTAATTGATGATTCAATCGTTCGTGGAACTACAAGTCGCCGTTTGGTTCAGATTTTGCGTCGTGCGGGTGCAAAAGAAGTTCATTTCCGCGTAAGTTCTTCGCCTGTAAAATTTCCGTGCCATTTAGGAATCGATACTCCTACAAAAGCGGAATTAATTTCTTCAAGTCACGATGTAGAAGAAGTTAGAAAAGAAATTGGAGCGGATTCCCTTGCGTTCATTTCTGTAGAAGGAATGTTTGAGGCTCTTCGTTCTTGTAATCCTGAACAGTACGGATTTTGCAAAGGTTGTTTCACTGGCGAATATCCAATGGCAATCTTAAATCCTCAAGAATAATAGAAAATTTTAAGCCAAGGAGAAAATATGGCAAGTTACAAAGAATCTGGTGTTGATGTAGAAGAAGGTTATCGCGCTGTTGATAAATATAAAGAAAGTGCAAAAAGAACTGCAATTCCAGGCCTTTTAACAGGTCTCGGAAGTTTCAACGGAATGTTTGAAATTCCAAAAGGGTATAAAAATCCTGTTATGGTAAGCGGAACTGACGGCGTTGGAACAAAACTTGACATCGCTTTTCAAATGAAAAAATACGACACTGTTGGAATTGACTGTGTTGCAATGAGCGTAAACGACATTTTGTGTTCAGGCGTTCAGACTTTGTTCTTTTTAGATTATGTTGCCTGCGGAAAACTTGAAGCCGATGTTGCTGCCGATTTAGTAAAAGGCGTTGCAGACGGTTGTGTTATGACTGGTTGTGCCCTTTTAGGCGGTGAAACTGCTGAAATGCCAGGTTTTTACGATGTTGGAAAGTACGATTTAGCTGGTTTTGGCGTTGGCGTTGGCGAAAAAAACGATATGATTACTGGCGAAGATATTTGCGAAGGCGATGTTTTAATCGGTCTTTCTTCTACTGGTGTTCATTCAAATGGATTTAGCTTGGTTCGTAAACTTGTTCCAAATTTTAATGATAAATTTATCGTTGACGGAAAAGACACTGGAAAAACAATTGGTGAAGTTCTTTTGACACCAACTAGAATTTATGTAAAACCAGTTATGGAAGTTCTTGGAAAATATAAATCGGCTGTTCACGGAATGGTTCATGTTACTGGTGGCGGATTTTATGAAAATATTCCTCGAATGTATCCAAAAGCAAAAGACGGAAAACAGCTTATTTCTGTAATTAAAAAAGGCAGCTGGAAAATCCCTGAAATTTTTGGTGAATTGATTCGTCGCGGTGCTGATTTAGGTTCAATTTTCAATACTTTCAATATGGGAATTGGATTTGTTCTTGCTGTAAAAGAAAGTGAAGCAGAAAATATCATTAAAATGTTCAACGATAATGCTTCAAAATATCACCGAGAAGATTGCCCAGATTTAAAGGCATATAAAATCGGTAGAGTTGCATACGCAAACGGCAAAGCTGAAACTCAAAAAGAAAAAGTTTTATTCGAAGACTAGGAATTATTATGGCTAAAAAAATTGCAGTTCTGGTTTCTGGGGGTGGAACAAATCTTCAGGCACTAATTGATTTTGAAAAACAGAATAAAGATTGTCCATACAAAATTGCGCTTGTTGTAAGCGATCACAAAGATGCTTATGCCTTGGTTCGTGCAAAAAATGCTGGAATTCAGAGTGTGATAACAAGTCCTTATTCTGTGATGGGCGCTGAAAATGCCAAAAAAGCTACCCGGGATGAAAAACGAACTGCAGTTAGCGATAAAGTTTTAGAATATTGCGAGCAAAATCAAATAGAAGGAATTGTTCAATCTGGATGGCTTACAGTTCTTTCTGGAAAAATAATTCAAAAATACGCGAATAAAATTATAAATCTGCATCCGGCGCTTTTGCCAAAATTTGGCGGAGTGGGGATGTGGGGCCATTTTGTTCATGAAGCGGTTTTAAAATCCGGCGAAACGGAAAGTGGCTGCACAATTCATCTTGTAAATGGCGAGTGCGATGGCGGCACAATTCTGATTCAGAAAAAGGTTCCAGTTTTAAAAGATGATACTCCAGATTCCCTTTATGCGCGGATTGCCCCAGAAGAGCACAAGGCGATTGTAGAAGGCGCAATTCTTCTTGTTCAAAAATATATTTAGGATTTTATGGAAAACGAAAAAAACGACGAATTTCTTCAAAAGAATTACGACGAACTGATTCATTTAATTTATTCTATTCAAGATGAAAGTTTTTTTAACGATTTTTTAAACTGCCTTTTTACGCCTGCTGAAAAAATCGATTTTGCGCACCGCTGGCTTATCGTTAAAGAATTGAAAAACGGTACTCCTCAGCGGGAAATTGCAAAAAAATATAATATGAGCCTTTGCAAAATTACAAGAGGCTCAAAAGAACTTCAAAAAGAAAATAGTGCCTTTAATAAAATCTTCGAAAAATTTGATTCTACTTTAAAAGAGATGCAATAGATTTTCTGTTCCAGCGAAGGGCCGTGTCGTATGGCGTTTCCCCACTGATATTTTTGGCCGTTGTGTCTAATCCGTAAGAAATTAAAACTTTTACAATTGTTTCGCTTGCAGATTTTGCGGCGTAATGTAAAATCGTATTTCCCTGAATGTCGGTTAGGGAGCCGGCGTATTTTACAATATTTGAAAGCATTTTCTGATTTGCGTTTTTAAGTGCAATCTGTGCGGCGTTGTTTCCTTTTTTGTCGATTGAAATGAACGGATCGGCCTTATTTTTGAGTAAAATTTCTGCAATTTCAACATTATTATTTTCGACTGCGATTCCTAGAGGGGTGTATCCTTCAGAATTTCGAGTGTCAATCGGGTAATTAAGCGAAATTAAGAATTCTAAATCGTTGATTTTTCCGTTATTTTTTACAACAATGTGAATCGGCGTGTTTCCGTCTGAATCCTGAACATTTTTATTTGTGCCCAAAACGGCTTTCATAACATTTTGCCCAAACTGAATGCTAAGGCTGAACGGTGTGTTTCCGGTTTTGTCGCGTGAAAGAGGATTTCCGCCGGCATCGCGAATAATATTGATAATTTCGATGTTTCCGGTGAGGGCCGCGTCGTGGTAAGAATTTCTTCCGTTTGTTTCCTGAATATTTACATTTGCATTATTGTTTAAAAGCAATTTTACAACTTCCGGATTTTGCCCACGGATTGAATCCATTAAAATTGTTCGCCCAGAAATATCGCTCGAGTTTGGATCTGAACCGCGAGAAAGAAGAAGTTTTGCAATTTCTAATTTTCCGCCTAAAACAGCTTCTGCTAACGGCGATTTTCCAGAAATATTTTGTGCATTTAAAGAAGCGCCTAATTCAATCAGTTTTAAAATCGATTTTGGAGCGTCCCATCGAACTGCAAAATGCAATGGCGTGCTTCCTAAATTGTCGCGCTGATTTACTTTGCATCCTTTTTTTACTAAAAGTTCGATTAATTGTGCGTTGTTCGTTTTTACCGCGTTGAATAATGGCGTTTCACCGTTTGCGTTTACAGCCTGGCAACTTGCGCCTTTTGTAATGAGCGGGTCGATTGCGTCTAGAACTTCCCATTCTGCGGCGTAATGTAAAACTGAATTTCCGCTTCCGTCTGTTTGTTTAATCGTTTGCGGAGTAATCAGCCAGTCCATAACTGAACCGCCGGCTTTTAATGCCAATCTTAACGGGGAATAATTTATATTGTTCGTTGAAAAAATATCTGCATTTTTTGCGAGTAAAAGTTTTCCGAGTTTTTCACGATTTCGGATTATTGAAAGATAAAGGGCCGTGTTTCCTTCGGAATTTCGCTGGTTTACATCTGTGGTGAGACTTAAAATCAGCTGAATTTTTGCAAGGCTCGCATCCTGTAAAATTGCAATGTGGAGCGGTGTGTTTCCAGAAGAATCGCGGGAATCGATATTTGATTTATTGATTACATATTCGATTTCGTTTCCGTCTGAATCGAGGGCAATTTTTAATGGGGAAGAGCCTTTGTTATCCTGGGAATGAATGTCGGCACCATTTTGCGAATAAAATTGAACATGATCCAAATTGTGATTCTGTAATGCGACTAAAAGAGGCGTTACCCCTTCTTTATTTCGGGCATTTACTTCAGCACCACCGTCAACTAAATCTTTTAAAACTTCAACCGGAACATTTGTCATAGTCGCTGTGTGAAGGGCTGTGTCGCCGTACATATCTTTTTCTGCGGCATTTGCTTTGAACCTTAAAAGAATTTTGTAGATTTCAACGCATTTATTTTCCGGGATTGCAAGAAGAATCGGCGTTTTTCCGAGATTATCTTTGGCATTCACATTTGCGCCGGCACTCAAAATCATTTTTACGATTTCAATGTTTCCGTATCGAACTGCTTCGTGCAAAGGTGTTGTTCCGATTGAATCTTGAACATCGGTTTGAGCGTTATTTTCAAGAAGATAATTTGCAATTCCTGTGTGGCCTAAAATCGATGCAATGTGAAGTGGGGTTTGGCCGTCTTCGAATCTCATATTTAAATTTCTGTTTGAAACTGCATCCTGGAAATATGAAAATTCTGTTGTAACATGTTCGGCGCCATACATAATCAAAATTGCCGCAATTTCAGCAGAACGAGAATTTTGTGCATTGCTAAACGCCAAATCAAGTGGGGTAAGACCCTGATTGTCTTTTGGTGAAAGGTAAACTCCGCGTTCTTTGCAAAGTTCAAGGCCCTTTTCGTCTTGTGTGAGTGCAAAATAGTGAACGAGCGTTCTTCCGTTAAAATCTTTTAGGCTACCAGTTTTTTCCGTAATAAAAAGATTGTAATATTCTTCGTCCCAGAAAATTCCTTTTTCGAGAGCCGTTTCTTCGGTTTCTTCGTCGATGTCAAAAAGATTTGAGTCGATTTGCGAAAGAATTTGGGCACATTCATAGCTTCCGTTATCGATTGCAACATGAAGTGGGGTTTTTCCGCGCAGATTTTTAAGATTTGTTTTTGCTCCGCGGGAAATTAAAAATTCCAGGAAAGTGATATTGTTTTTTTCTGCCGCAATGTGAACTGCTGTATTCAATTCGCCGTCAGTTTCGTTTATGTCGTCAGAATATGTGAATCGGTTTTTTGCTTCATCGTTTTTGTTTTCTTTTACTAAATCGATGAATTTTGAACGCTGAGGAGTTGATTTACAAGAAAAAAATGTAAAAATCGAAAATATAAAAATTGCACTGAAAAAAAGTTTTTTATTCATAATTTTCCCCAAAAATAGAAATTCCTATGTTCAATATCGGCAAATAAAAAAATGTCTTTAGAAGATTACAAGAACATTTTGACCAGATTCCTTTAACTTGAATTTCTGAAAATATAATAGTATATTTAAATCTGAAATGATTTTTTCACAGGAGTAAATATGATCAAAACAGTTAAAGATGTAGATCTTAAAGGCAAACGCATTATTATGCGCGTAGATTTTAACGTTCCAATGAAGGACGGAGTTGTTCAGGACGACACACGAATTATGGCAGCTCTTCCTACTATTAAATATATTCTTGAACAGAGTCCTCGTTCGCTCGTTTTGATGAGCCATCTTGGCGACCCTAAAAAAGATGTTAAAAAAGCTCAAGAAAAAGCTGAAAAAGCCGGAAAAACTTGGACTGAAGCTGACGCAGAAAAATTCATCAATGGTAAAAACAGAATGAAGCCAGTTGTTGAATATTTTGCTTCAAAACTCGGAAAACCGGTTACTTTCCTTCCAGATGCACTTGGACAGAAAGCTGCAATCGATGCTCTTCCAGAGGGTGCCATTGCAATGCTTGAAAATGTTCGTTTCCACAAAGAAGAAACTTCAAAAGATTCTGCTGAACGCGATGTTATGGCAAAAGAACTTGCAACATACGGCGATATTTTCGTAAACGATGCATTCGGAACTGCTCATCGTGATCAGGCTTCTACTGCTTCAATTGCTAAATTTATGGGTTGCGAAAGCGTTGGCGGATTCCTTATGGAAAAAGAAGTTAAATACATTCAGCCAATGGTAGAAAATCCTCCAAAACCACAGGTTGCAATTATTGGTGGAGCAAAGGTTTCTTCAAAAATCGCAGTTTTGGAATCACTCTTGAAAAATGCTTCTGCCCTTGTAATCGGTGGCGGTATGGCATACACATTCTTAAAGGCACAGGGACACAGCGTTGGTATTTCTTTGGTAGAAGATGATTTTATCGATACTGCAAAAAAATTGCTTTCTGACGCTCAGGCTAAAGGTGTAAAAATCGTTTTGCCAGTTGATCATGTTGCAGCAGACAAATTCGATGCAAACGCAACTCCAATAGCTGTAGACGGCGTTGATATTCCTGCAAATCTTATGGCAATGGATGTAGGTCCTAAAACAATTGAACTTTACAAAGAAGTTCTTTCAACTGCAAAATCTGTTGTATGGAACGGACCTGTTGGAGTATTTGAATTTGACGCATTCGCAAAAGGAACTGCAACTGTAGCTCAGTTAGTAGCAGACGCAACTGGTCGTGGTGCTATGACTGTAGTTGGCGGTGGAGATTCTGTTGCTGCTGTAAACAAATTCCACCTTGCTGACAAAATGAGCCACGTTTCAACAGGCGGTGGTGCTTCCCTTGAATTCCTTGAAGGAAAAACACTCCCTGGTATTGCTATTCTTGCTACAAAATAAAAGAGATTCCGAAATGAATTCGGAATGACAAGTCTTGAATAATAAAAGACGTCATCTTCTTTTTTAGAGGGTGGCGTTTTTTTTATTTAAATAGAGAAATTGTGTAACTTATTTTATTTATTGACAAACACATTACATTCACATATATTGTAAATTACAAACGCATTTTTATTATTTTGGAGGTGCAATATGGCTAGCACATTAGTACAAATCAGAGTAGATGAAGATTTAAAAAACGAAGCGACAAACATTTTCGAACAACTCGGACTAGACCTGCCAACAGCGTTCAGAATATTTCTTAAAAAATCAGTAGAAGAAAGAGGCATTCCGTTTAGCATGAGGGTAGAAAAAAAAGTTTCTCTTAAAGACGGAAAAAAAGCCTTCGCACAGCTTAGAAAAGAAGCAAAGAAAAACGGCCTTCAGGAAATGACATTTGATGAAATCAATGCAGAAATAAAAGCTTATAGAAAGGGGGAATAACAAAAATTATTGAAGAAAACAAAACTCAAATAAAAATCTGATCACAATTCTTTTCTTATTATAAAACTTTATTTTCTGTTACAAAACTTTTTTTACCTAGCTTAAAACTTTAAAAAATTTTTTAAAATAAAAAAAGCAGATGACGGGAGTCGAACCCGCGCGCCAACCTTGGGAAGGTCGTGTAC
>CAVHIX010000029.1:0-14221 GCA_963636135.1 Anaerovoracaceae bacterium | reverse complement strand
ATCCGAACAGAATTTTTTTCGATTAAATCAATTTTATTTAAAATCACCAAAATCGGTTTTTCATCGCATTCAATTTCTTTTAAAACTTTTAAAACCGTTTCGTATTCAAAAAAAACATTTTCATCACTTGAGTCCAAAACCAAAAGCAAAAGATTTGCCTTTCTAGCTTCAGAAAGCGTACTTTTAAAAGCGTCAATTAAATTATGCGGCAGATTGCTGATAAAACCAACCGTATCCGTAAGCAAAAATCCGCTTCCGTCTTTAAGATTTAATTTTCGCGTTAATGGGTCAAGAGTTGCAAAAAGTTTATCCTCAACAAAACTTTCCGCGCCGGTCAAAGCATTTAAAAGACTTGATTTTCCAGCGTTCGTGTAACCGACCAAGGCACACCCCGGAATTGGAATATTTTCCCGTTTTTTTCGCTGAACATTTCGATTTTTTTCGACTTCTTTTAATTCCTTTTTTAACTGATAAATTTTTTCACGAACCTGCCTCTGATCAAGTTCAAGTTGCTTTTCACCGCTTCCTTTTGAGCCGTAACTTCCACCACGCTGCCGAGAAAGGTCGCCATACGAATGTGCCAACCGTGGCAAAGAATACGAAAGGCGCGCTAATTCAACCTGCAAAACCGCCTCTCGAGTTTGCGCCCGCTGAGCAAAAATCCTGATTATCACTTCCTGCCTGTCAAAACACGGGATTTTACACAATTTTTCCCAGTTTCTTTGTTTTGTTGGATCTAAATTAAAATCAAAAATTATACATTCAGCGTCTTTTTCTTTGGCAAGAGCACAAATTTCTTCCGCTTTACCTTTTCCCATTCCGTACGCAGGCTGAATTTCAAGGCGAGAAAGCGTTAGTGCGTAAACCGTTTCCATTCCAAGTGTGAAAACAAGGCCCTTTAATTCGCTTAAATTGTTGTTCGGTTCCCCAACCAAAAATGCCCGAACTTTTTTCTGCTGTTCCTCTAAAATTTCAATCATAAAACAAAAAAATTATAACTAAAAAGATGAATTTTGAAAATAAAATCTGTATACTAAAAATATGAAAAAAACAAACGCAATCAGAATCCTTGAAACCGAAAAAATTTCTTTTACCGCAAAAGAATACGATGACAACACCGACCACGAACTGAAAAAAGGAGCCGCATCTTTAACCGCCCAAAAATTGAATATTGATCCAAAAACAGTTTTTAAAACAATCGTAATGCGAACCGATTCAAAAGAAATCTGCGTATTTTTACAGAATGCCCAAAATGAAATCAATTTAAAAAAAGCCCGAAATGCAGTTGGCGCAAGAGAAATTGCCCCAATCAAACCGGAAGAACTTTTATCCGTAACAGGCTACATTCGCGGCGGCTGTTCCCCAATCGGAATGAAAAAAAAGTTTCGCACATTTTTTGATTCTTCCATTTTAGAATGCAAAACTGTTCACATTTCAGCAGGGGTTCGCGGGCTACAGTTAGAAATTGCCCCAGAAGATTTAATAAAAGTCTGTTCCGCACAAGTTTTAGATTTAAAATTATAAACCGGATTTTGCGTAAAAATCGCAGAAAGTACAAATATCGTCCGTTTTTCCAGAAAGTTTTTTCTGCTTTTTTAAAATTTTTATTTTTGAAGAAAGGCCCTCTTCAAAGCAAAGTTTTATCATTTTATTTTTTTGCGCATTTTCTAAAATTTTAAGGAACGACTGCTTTACATTCCCGATAAAAAGGGCCTCGTTTTCATTTGAAAACCCACAGCACGGCGCAATGTTACCATTCGTATGAACATACAAAATATGCCCCGGACCTTCACAAAAATCTTCTTTAAACCATTTTTTAGATTTCCAAGCATTTTTTTGCTCAGAAGTAAGCGTTTCAGAAAAAACAAAAATGGGAATTTCAAAATCGTCTGAAAAAATCGTTAAAAATCCACTTCCTTTTTTATTCTGAACAATTTTAATTTCAGCATTTAAAAAATCGCTTAAATCTTTTAAAAGAAGAAATTCCGAAGTTTTTGTGATTTTTTTATTTTTTTGCGCAAAAGGGATTACAGTTTGAATTTCAAGAGAAGAAGGCCCAAAAATATTTAAAACATTTTTTATAAAATCGCCAACTTTTTGAATATTTTGCGAATGAAAACTGTCAAAACTTAAACCGATTTTTCCATCAAACCCGGAATCGTACAAAGATTGAAGATTTTTTTGCAATTGTTCAACATTTTGCCACCAAATGCCATTTGTCATAATTCTGTCGAACAAAAATTCTTTTTGAATGGAAGTTTTTACAATCTGTAAAATAAAATCAAGGAACAAAAATGGTTCCCCACCAGTAAAACCAATTTTTTCTATTTGTGGCGTACAAGATTCCAAAAATTTTTGTGCATCGTGAACATCAAGATTCTGCGACGAACGGGAAACATAACAATGCTCACAATGCAAATTACATTTTTGGGTAACAGAAAAAATTACTTCAGTAGGAAAAAATTTTGTTCCGTTTTTCATAAAAAATTATTCTGCGTGAATTGAAGTATTTTTTACAACAACATCGTGGGCTCCACCTTCGCGGATACTTGCAGGACTTACCAAAGTGATTTTAGCTTTTTCCTGTAATTCCGGAATTGAAACGGCTCCACAGTTACACATTGTATGAATAATTTTACTAGTTGTTAAAGTTACATTATCGTGCAATCTTCCAGCGTACGGAACATAAGAATCAACACCTTCTTCAAATGCCATCTTTTTTGCTCCGCCTAAATCATAGCGCTGCCAGTTTCTAGCTCTGTTTGAACCTTCACCCCAATATTCTTTTACATAATTTCCGTTTACTACAAGTTTATTTGTTGGAGATTCATCGAAACGAGCAAAATATCGACCAAGCATTACAAAATCAGCACCCATTGCCAAAGCAAGTGTTACATGATAATCGTGAACAATTCCACCATCCGAACAGATTGGAACATAAATTCCTGTTTCTTTATAATATTCATCTCGAGCTTTTGCAACTTCGATTGTAGCTGTAGCCTGACCTCGACCAATTCCTTTTTGTTCGCGAGTAATACAGATTGAACCACCACCAATTCCAATTTTTACAAAATCAGCACCAGCTTCAGCTAAAAATCTAAATCCTTCAGCGTCAACGACATTTCCAGCCCCTACTTTTGCGTTCGGCCATTTAGCGTGAATTTCCTGCAAGGCCCTTCGCTGCCATTCTGTAAATCCTTCTGAAGAATCGAGTGTCATAACATCAACGCCGGCTTCCAAAAGTTTTGGAACTCGTTCCATATAATCACGGGTATTAATTCCTGCCCCAACAATATAGCGTTTTTGAGAATCAAGCAATTCATTCGGATATTCTTCGTGGCTTGCAGCGTCTTTTCTAAAAACTAAATATTGCAAATTTCCATTTTTATCAACAATCGGAAGCTGATTAATTTTGTTCTTCCAGATAATTTCGTTTGCCTGTTCAAGAGTTGTTCCTGTTTCTGCCATAACCAAATCTTTTAGCGTTGTCATATAATCCTGAACTTTTGCATCTGGGGAACAGTGACCGATTCTAAAATCTCGTTCTGTAATGATTCCTAAAAGTTTTCCGTTTGCATCGCCATTTTCTGTAACTGCAACTGTAGAATGGCCCGTTTGTTCAATCTTTGCAACCAATTCTGTTAAAGTCTGATCTGGACGAATATTTGTGTCAGAAGTTACAAATCCTGCTTTATAAGCTTTTACTTTTGCAATCATTGCGGCCTGATTTTCTATTGTTTGAGAACCAAAAATGAACGAAATTCCGCCTTCTTTTGCAAGTGCCACTGCCAAAGTATCATTCGAAACTGACTGCATTACAGCCGAAACCATCGGAATATTCATTGTAAGAGGGCATTTTTCACCAGCTTTTTTGTTATAACGAACTATTGGTGTTTTCAGCGAAACATTCGAAGGAATACAATCTGCACTCGTGTATCCAGGAACTAAAAGATATTCATCAAAAGTATGTGAAGGTTCTTCAAAAAAATAAGCCATTTTTTCCTCCAATTAGGCAAAAGTAAGAATCGATTTTCTAAGAAAATTTTAATAATTATATACCAAATTGGATTTTTTTCAATAGATTTGAGAATACAAAATTTCAAAAGGCATAAAAAAACGAACCACCAAAAAGATGATTCGTTATGCGGCGAACAGGACTTGAACCTGCACAGCTTTCGCCATAAGGACCTCAACCTTACGTGTCTACCAATTCCGCCATCGCCGCGTGTGTTGTCAATATATATTCTTTTTAAAATTTTGTCAATGGACTTTTTCTGATTTTATAAATTTAAAATCCGTTTGAAAGCCCGCCAACTTTTACCTGGAAATGACTGAATTCCATACTGAAACTTGCGCGTCCTTGAGTTGCAGAACGAAGATTTGTACTGAATCCGAACATTTTTGCCATTGGGGCCTGAGCGTGAATTATTTCACCAGTCGATTTTGAATCCTGACCAATAATAATTCCTCCGCGAGCAGTCATCTGGCTCATCGCATCTCCAACAAAATCTTTTGGACAAGAAATATCAACATTCATTACAGGTTCTAAAAGTTCAGGCTTTGCAAGATTGCAAACTTTGTCGAATGCCTGAGCACAACACGCTTCAAACGCAAAAATTGTAGAAGTTTCTTCCTGATAATCAATTTTTGTAACTGTGATTTTAACATCTGTGCAAGGGTAACCCCAGTTAATTCCTGAATCAAGGGAAGCCGTAAATCCGTTTTTAACCGCTTCATAAATTTCATCCGGAATATTTGCATCGCGCACAAGACAAGTGTAAGAATTTCCTTCGCCCTGAGGAGCCTGTTCAACTTTAACTGTAACGCCAGCGGTTGCCTGTTTTCCACCAAGGATTTTGTCAAACGATTCTGAACATTCGGCAGATGAAGTAACTGATTCTCGATAAGTAACCTGAGGAGCGCCAACTCTGCATTTTACCTTAAAATCGTCTTTCATTCGGGTAACCAAAACATCCAGGTGAAGTTCGCCCATTCCGCTGATGATAAGCTGACCTGTTTCTGCATCTTCATGATATGTGAAAGTTGGATCTTCTTTTGAAAGAATTTCAAGCGTTTCGTTCATTTTATCGCGTTCGCTCATACTTTCTGGCTCAAGAGAAACTGAAATTACCGGCTGAGGGAAAATTGGTTCTTCAAGCAAAACCGGGAAACCTTCACTTCCGATTGAATCGCCAGTCTGAGCAAGTTTTAGGCCCACAAAAACGCCAATGTCGCCCGCCTGAATTTCTGAAAGCGGTTCACTTTTATCGGCATGCATTCTTAAAATTCTATTTACTCGTTCACGCTTTTTTTTGTTCACATTATAAATTTGAGTTCCCGCAGAAATTTTTCCGGAATACATTCGAACATAGCATAAAGAACCCATTTCCCGGTCGTACTGAATTTTGAAAACTAAGCCTAAAGCCTGTTTTGAAGCATCGCACGGAACTTCAACATTTTCTTCGGAATTCTTTTTAACATGAAGGCCTTTTGCCGCTGGAACTTCTTTTGGGGATGGCAAATAATCAACAATCGCATCAATTAAAGGCTGAACTCCCTGATTATGCCGAGCCGAGCCCATAACAAATGGAACAAAACTTCTATTAATAGTACCTTTTCTGATTGCAGATTTTAACTGTTCATTTGTAATTTCGCCACCTTCAAGGTAGATTTCAGCCAAATCGTCATCGCTTCCGGCAACTATATCAATCAATTTTTCACGCCAGATTTTTGCTTCATCTAAACGGGAAGGATCAATTTCGGATTCTACAACATTTTCACCTTCGTCGCCTTCAAAACGAATTTCCTTCATTTTTAAAAGATCGATTACGCCTTCAAAATCTGATTCCTGACCAATCGGGATTTGCAAAGCCAAAGTTTGAACGCCAAATTTCTGTCCAACATCTTCCATCGAACCAAAAAAATCTGCGCCAATTCTGTCCATTTTATTCATAAAACAAAGTCGCGGAACTTTAAACTCATCGGCCTGCTTCCAAACCGTTTCTGTCTGAGGCTGAACTCCATCAACGGCACAAATTACGGCAACGGCACCATCCAAAACGCGCAAAGATCTTTCAACTTCAGCAGTAAAATCAACATGACCTGGAGTATCAATTATATTAATCTGATAATTTTTCCAAGTTGTAGTTGTGGCGGCAGAACAAATCGTAATTCCGCGTTCCTGTTCCTGCTGCATCCAGTCCATCGTAGCCTGACCATCATCAATTTCGCCGATTTTATGAATTTTTCCTGTATAAAAAAGAATTCGTTCAGTAGTAGTAGTTTTTCCAGCATCAATATGCGCCATAATTCCAATATTTCGCATTTTATCAAGATTTAATGCCATTTTAATTCCCCAAAAAACAGATTTAAGATGTAATTTTAGCGATTTTTTCGTATCTTCTCAAGTGTAGCATTTTTTTCTTGTGATCTTGAAATCTCTTTTTTATTCTTTTAAAATCAAAATATGACACAGATTAAAGCGATTATTTTTGATATGGACGGCGTAATTTTGGATTCGGAATCCCTTTGCGACAAAACCTGGCAAATAGCGGCGACCGAATTTCAGATTTCAGATTTACAAAAAGTTTTAAATATTTGCCGCGGAAGAAATAAAAACGACACAATTCAGATTTTAAAAGATTTTTACGGTTCAGATTTTAATGCCCAGTATTTTTTAAACAGAACTAGCGAACTTTTTTACGAATTTGAATCTCGCGGGGAATTAAAACTTTTACCCTACGCAAAAGAATGCCTTGAATATTTAAAATCAAAATACAAAATCGCACTCGCTTCTTCAACCCGAAAAGAATCTGTTTTTCGCCAACTAAAATCTTTGGGAGTTTTTGAATATTTTGAAACGCTAACCACCGGCGATATGGTTGTTCATTCAAAACCAGACCCGGAAATCTACAAAATTGCCTGTTCTTCCATTAATATGGAGCCTCAAAACTGCATTGCAATCGAAGACAGCCCAAACGGAATCAAAAGTGCCTTCCTCGCCGGCTTAAAACCAATCATGGTTCCCGACAGAATCTTACCAACCGAAGAAACAAAAAAACTCTGCTACAAAATTTTACCATCACTAAAAGAAGTTATGCAGATTTTATAAAAGATTTTTCAAAAGATTTTAAAACAAAAAATCCGACCGATTTCCAGCCGGATTTTAAATTTAATTAAAATGATTTTAAAGTTCTTTCAATTCGTTCAATTGACTTTTCTACGCCTAAAATCAAAATTGAACCAATTAAAGGTGGCGAAACTCGGCTTCCTGTTACAGCCATACGAATCGGCATCATAAAATCACCAAGTTTTATTCCAAGTTTTTCAGCGTAATCTTTTGCCAATACTTCGCTTGCTTCGTGGTCAAGTTCAGGAAGACGCTTTACAAAATCTTTTGCGTTTTCAAGAACTTCTTTTGTTTTTGTTTCATCAAGTTTTTTAGGAATAATATTTTCTTTTGCAGGAACAGCAGGTTCTGTAAACAAAAAGTGAACCATTTCTGCTGCGTCTGTAAGATACTTTAATCGTTCCTTAATAAGCGGCATCAATGCTAAAAGTTTTGCTTTAACATCGGCACTTGTCATATTCATAGACTTGTCTACGCAAACTGGTTCGCCGTCTTCGCCAAGGGCAATTCCAGAATATACAGGACCAACTTTTGGTGCTGGCTGAGGATTTTCAGGATTGATTTCAAGAGCAGCGTCCCCTGTTCCAGTAATGAATGGCAAAGTCCACTTGTAAAGTTCTTCATCGCTTAAAAGACGGATGTAGTTTCCGTTGTAATATTCAAGTTTTTTATAATCGAAAACAGCCGGAGCCTTATTCAAATGTTCAAGTTTAAAAGATTTTGCAAGTTCTTCAAGAGTGTAGAACTCTTTTCCTTCTTCGTATGAACAGCCGAGCATTGCAACATAGTTTACAATTGCCTGCGGTAAGTATCCGCGAGCCCTAAATTCGTTTACGGAAGTTGAACCGTGTCTTTTTGAAAGTTTTTTTCCATCCTGACCGTTTACCATTGGAAGATGGCAGAATTCCGGGTGTTCCCAGCCGAATGCACGATACATCTGAACATGAAGTGGAGTTGAAGGAATCCATTCCTGTGCTCGCATTACATGGCTAATTTTCATAAAGTGGTCGTCAACGATGTTTGCAAGGTGATAAGTTGGGAATCCGTCTGACTTTAAAAGAACTGGATCCGGCGAAATATCTTCGTTTTTCCATTCAATGTCGCCCAAAATATGATCGTGGAATTTTGTAGTTCCTTCCATTGGAACCTTAAGGCGAATTACATAAGGTTTTCCAGCATCAAGATTTGCTTTAACTTCTTCTGCAGTTAAATGGCGACAATTTCTGTCGTAGCCAGGAGCCATCTTGTTTTCTGTCTGAATCTTACGGATTCGGTCAAGGCGTTCTGCATCGCAAAAGCAGTAATATGCTTCGCCCTTTTCAACAAGTTCCATTGCGTATTTTTTGTAAAGTTCAAATCTTTCGCTCTGAACATAAGGACCGTATTCGCCACCTTTGTCGCCACCTTCATCCCAGTCAATTCCAAGCCAGGCCATTGTGTCGTAAAGGTTCTTAACATATTTTTCATCGTAGCGAGTGCGGTCTGTATCTTCCAAACGAAGAATAAACTTTCCACCTTTTGAACGAGCATATAAATAATTAAAAAGTGCCGTTCTTACCCCACCGATGTGCTGCATTCCCGTTGGAGAAGGTGCATAACGAACACGAACTTCTTTTTCTGCCATAATTTTTCCTCTATTTTAAATATTTTTCTTAAAAATCAAAATCTGTGAAACTTGATTATATTGAATAATTCTTTTCTATACAACTAGAAAAATCTATTGACCGCTTCATCGTTCTTTTATAGAATATTAAAGTATGGCTAAAAAGGTAAATTTTGTTCTATTTTTATTTTTAACGATTTCTTTTAATGTTTTTTCACAGGGAATTGTAACTGCAAACGATTATTTTAAGACTGTTTCAGATTATTACGCAACCCTAAAAGATTACGAAGCTACAATCGAAATCAATGCTGACAAACAAGAAATGATTGGCGTCGTTTCGTATAAAAAACCAGATCTCCTAAAAATCGAATTTTCAAAACCACAGGAACAAGTTATCGTTTTTAATGGCGATATGCTTACAATTTACCTTCCAAATTCTTCAGCAGTTTTGCAGCAATCAGTTCAAAATGACAAATCGAATGGCGCTTCAATGGCAACAGTTCAAGGCCTTTCACTTTTAAGACGATATTATGTAATCGCATACGAATTCGGACAGGAACCAGTTTTACTCGAAGAAGGGAGCCCAGAAAAAGTTATAAAATTAAAACTTTCCCGCAGAAATACTTCAGAAGCATTCCAAACAATAAAAATCGCAATCAACGCAGAAACAAAATTAATCCGTAAAATTGAAGCTGTAACTCCAAAAGGTGAAAATTTTACATTTAATTTCTTAGATTACAAAATCAATCAGGATATTACAGACCAGCGATTTATTTACGATCCGCCTTCTTCTGCAAACAATTTTAATAACTTTCTTTTTTCGGAGTAATTTATGGAAAGTTACGGACAAATTTTACGCCAGGCTCGAGAAGCAAAAAATCTTGATTTAGATACAGTTGCACGCGAAACTTCAATTATTCGCCCATACATAGAAGGCCTTGAAAATGAAGACAGCGGTGCTTTTCCTGGGGAAGCATATTTAACGGGATTTTTAAAAAATTACGCAGAATATTTAGGGCTCGATTCTGCCCAAGTTATGCTTTTATACAAAAATAAAGTTCTTCAAGAATCCCCTATTCCACAGGAACTTCTTGCAAAAAAAGAAAAAAAATATTTACTTCCACTGATAATTTCAATTTCAGGTGTAGTTTTAATCGGAATTGGGCTAACACTTTTCTTCGTTTTAAGAAATAAAAATGCTGAAAAAAATAAAGCTCTTCCGCAAAATGTAGAAACAACAAAAACTTACGAATTAACAGACCGAATTTTCAACGGCAGACTTTTCAAAGGCGATAAATTAATCTACCCGGACGAAAAAGGCCAAATTGTTTTAACGGTAAGCGAAACAGTCGGCTCATTCGGGCTTTTAACTCCAGTCGGAAATCTTTACACAGAACTTTCAGAAGAATCAGAAATCGACATTAACGGCGACAAAACTTCAGATTTAGTAATTTATGTTTCAGATATTTCATTAACAGACGAAAAACGAGGGGCTGAAGTTCGCGTAATCAAACGAAACGGTTCATCATCTTCTTCGGGAGTACAAACCGCCGACATTCCGTATGTTACAGAATTATCTTCCGCAAAACGAACAGTAATTTTAGAGGACAATAGGGCCTACCCGTTCACTTTGAGGGGCACTTTCCGCGGCTCATGCGTTTTCAGATATAAAGTTGACCGACACGATTCAAACGAATCCTACTACACAAACGGCGAAGTTATCACAATGACTGCAAGCAACGGCATTCGACTCTGGATCAGCAACGGAAACACTGTAAAACTTTCAATTATTGCAGATTCAAACAATTTTGACTTGGAATTAGGCAAGGCCGGACAAATCGTAACTCAAGACATCAAATGGATTAAAGATTCAGACGGAAAATATAAACTGGTGGTAATCGATCTTGACTAATTTTTTTATAGATCAGCACGGTTGTGCAAAAAATCAGGTTGATGGGGAATTAATAATTTCTCACCTTGAAGATTTGGGGTTAAAACAAACTTTTAACGCTTCAGAAGCAAATATTATAATTGTAAATTCCTGCGGATTTATCGAAAGCGCCAAAAAAGAATCTTTAAATGCAGTTTGTGCCGCAAAAAAAGATTTCCCGAACGCAAAAGTTTTACTCACCGGCTGCCTTGCTGAACGATATGCCACTCTTTTAAACGAATCTTTACCGGAAGCAGACGCAATTTTTGGAAACGGAAACTTAGACAAAATCGATGAAGTAATTCTTCCACTTTTAAAAGGTCAAAAACGCGTTATAAAAGCTCCGCAAGAAGGAATTTCGTGTGGCAGAAGGAACACTTTTCTTTCATTTAGAGGAAGCGCATTTATAAAAATCACAGAAGGATGCAACAATCGCTGTTCGTTTTGCGCAATTCCAATCATTCGTGGCGAACTTAGAAGCCGAAAAGCAAGCGAAATCATTGACGAAATAAAAGATTTGCTTTCAAAAGGAATTGTCGAATTCAATTTAATCGGCCAAGATTTAGCAGCATACGGAACCGGAAAAAATGACGATGTTTTTGGAGAAGGAATCGAACCTTTACCAGAAATCGACGAAAACGGAAAAAATATTGGAACTAAAAAAATGTCCGCATTGGCCCGGCTTTTACAAGAAATTTCAAAAATTCAAGGAAATTTCGTTGTTCGACCGCTTTACATTCACCCGGATCATTTTAACCGCGATATTTTGCCAGTAATAAAAAACGATTCAAGGCTTTTGCCATATTTTGACATTCCGTTCCAAAGTGGAAACGATTCTGTAATCAAAAAAATGAATCGCAAGGGCTCTTTTAAAGAATATGCTCGCCTTATAAACGATATAAAATCAGTTTTGCCAAATGCCGCAATCAGAACAACTTTTCTAACAGGATTTCCGGGCGAAACAGACGAAATGGCAGAATCTTCTTACGAATTTTTAAACGAAATTAAACCTCTGTGGTCGGGCTGTTTTACCTACAGCAAAGAAGAAGACACGCCGGCATATTCGTATAAAAATCAGATTTCAAAAAAAGTTTCTCAAAATCGTGCACAAAAATTAATAAATCTTCAGGCAAAAATCACAAAAGAACAGCTGAAAAAATTTGTCGGCCAGGAATTAGATGTTTTAATTGAAGAAATCGTTGAAGGAAACGAAGGATTGGCATTGGGGCGCGCATATTTTCAGGCCCCGGAAGTTGACGGCTCAATCGTTGTACGATACGAAAACGATTTAGAAAGCGAAAACAATTTTGTAAAACCCGGAAGATTTGTTCGCGTAAAAATTGATTCTTCAAGCGATGTAGATTTATCAGGCGTTTTTGTAAAAGATTCAAATTTAAACTCGAATTTTACGGATTCTTCATTAAAATTTGCTCCAGAAATTCAAAATTCACAGGAATAAAATGGAACAAGATTATTTAAAAGTTTTAAATCCTGAACAGAAACTTGCCGTTCTTCATTCTGGTTCGCCACTTTTGATTTTAGCAGGGGCCGGTTCGGGAAAAACTCGCGTAATCACCACAAAAATCGCATATTTAATTCAGCACCAAAATATAAAGCCTTACAACATTCTGGCTGTAACTTTTACAAAAAAAGCCGCAACAGAAATGAAAGAAAGGGCAGTCAGGCTAGAAAGCCAGGCGATTGACGCTCAAATTAGGACTTTTCATTCGTTTGGTTCGTGGTTTTTGCGAAAATATTCTTCATATGCAGGACTTGATTCAAATTTTACAGTTTACGATGACGACGATTCCCTTGAATTATTAAAATCTGCGTGCCCAGAAATTCCAAAAAAAGATTTAAACAAAGTTTTGCACGATATTTCACTTGCAAAAGATTACTGTTTGCTTCCGAATGACGAGGGCCTTATAGATTTTGATTCGACAGGTCGCCTTGAAACCGCTTATTCTGCGTACCAAAAAAAACTGAATGCCTCCGGAAATGTCGATTTTGGCGATTTAATTCTTCTTCCGTACAAAATTTTAAACGAAAACCCTGAAATTCAAAAGCAAATGCAATTCAGATTTCGCGTAATTATGGTCGATGAATACCAGGATTCAAATGTAGCACAATTTAAACTTTTACAGGCCCTTTGCGGAAATGTAAAGGAAACTGGCACTTATGTTTGCGTTGTCGGCGATGACGATCAGTCGATTTATAGATTTCGTGGCGCGGAAATAAAAAATATTTTGCAATTTTCAGAAGTTTTCCCGGACACTCAAATTGTTCGTCTTGAAAAAAATTATCGTTCCACAGAAGAAATTTTGCACACCGCAGATGTCGTAATCAAAAAAAATTCGCAGCGGCTCGGAAAAACGCTCCACGCAGAACGCGAAAAAGGCGCAAAACCAGTTCTAGCATTTTTGGAAAATCAGGCAGACGAAGCAGAATATTGTTCGCGCTTAATTTACAATTCCGTTTTGGATTCAGAAAAAAATACACATTTTAAGGATTGGGCAATTTTGTATAGAACGAATGCACAGTCTCTTTCCTTTGAAAAATGTTTTATGCAAAAAAAAATTCCGTATGTCGTTGTTGGCTCTCTAAAGTTTTTTGCCCGCGAAGAAGTAAAAGATTTAATTTCATTTTTGGAACTTTTGGCAAACGCGAAAAACGAAGTCGCATTCAAACGAATTATAAATAAACCAGCCCGCGGACTTGGTGAAAAAACTCAAAATCAGATTGTGGAAAACGCACAAAATTCACTGATTGGCGAAACTTCTTTAATCGAAAGTGCAAAAACGCTTCTTCCAACATTTTCTAAAAAAGCAAAAGAAGGCCTAGAACATTTTTTAAAGATTTTTTCTTCTTTTGAAAACGAATTAAAAACAAAAGATGCGCCTTCCGTTCCGCAAAAAACGCTCGATTCCCTGATTTTAAAAATCGCCGAAGAATCTGAATTAGTCGAATATTACAAAGCAAAAGACGATTTTTCAGGCTCTTCAAAAGTTGAAAATATTCAGGAATTTGCAGGGGCGGCTCAAAAATACGAATGCTCCATGACAGGCCTTCTAGAATTTTTAGATGCAATCGAACTTGACCGAACGCTTTCCGAAGACGACGAAAAATCCGAGGACGCCGTAACGCTAATCACGCTGCACAACACAAAGGGCCTTGAGTTCAACAATGTTGTAATCACCGGGATGGAAGCTGGAGTTTTTCCACGAGAAGACAAAATCGGAAGCGAACTTGAAGAAGAACGCCGCCTTTTTTATGTTGGAATCACCCGCGCCCGAAACGAACTTTATTTTACAACTTGCGCCACCCGAACTTTATACGGAAGAACAAATCAGATGATGATAAGCCCATTTTTACTCGAAGCCGGAAATATTTTTACAACTTTCGGAAAAGTGCCTTCCTACTACAAGCAAAAAACTTTGCCACAAAAAGAAGATTTTTCTGATTCTTGCGAAAACAGCGAATTTTATGAACTTTCCCAAAAATTTAAAAAAGGTACCACCGTTTTTAACGACGATTTTGGTTATGGGCAAATAATTTCTAC
>CAVHIX010000028.1:0-14299 GCA_963636135.1 Anaerovoracaceae bacterium | reverse complement strand
GACTGATGTAACAAATGGGCACGGTTCTGTAAAAATTACAAAAATTCCTATTGGAAGTAATCGTATTATTACAGTACAGGGATATTCTGATTCAAGTGCAACAACAAAAGTTGATGATGCAGTTTTGCGTGCAGTTGTGAATATTAAGGCTGGAACAAATAAAATTGATACAATTACTTGGGAAACTAGCCGAAAAGGTTACATTTATAATGCACTTTTTGAAAATGATGTAGATATTAGTAATCTTTCTGAGGCAGAAATGACTGCTATTGATAATTCAACACCTAGTTGTGATGCAACAAATATCAATCTTAGTCTTTTTGTAGAAGATTTTAAAAAAGGTTATAGTAATTTACAAGAGTCTTCTGCATATATTCTTAATACAGAAAAGACTTTAAAGCGATTAACAGTTGTAAAAGCTAGTTCTTCTACAGATTCTGTACCTGTATTTACTGCAACAGCATACTATTCAGACGGAACAAATGAAGATGTAACAAGTTCAGTAACATGGGCTTCAACGAGCGAAGCAGTAGCAACTGTAAAAGAAGGAAAAGTTACACTTGTTGCAGCCGGAGAAACTGTTGTAAGTGCAAGTTACACTTCTGGTGGTGTTACAAAAACTGGTGCAAAACAGACTGTTACAGTAACCGCAAAAGGCGGAACGATTGATAAGTTATATTTAGCTCCAACAACTGATTGGGCTAATGCTTCTGCTTGGTTTGCAGCTTATTTCTATAGCGGTTCAACAAATGAATGGGTTAAAATGACAAAGGATTCTTCAACTGGATATTATGTTTGTAATAAACCTGCAACTTCATATTCTAGCGTAATTTTCTGTAGAATGGATCCTGCTAAGACGGACTTAAGTTGGGATTCAAAATGGAATCAAACAGGTGATTTAACAATACCTTCTGACAAAGATACTTTTGCTGTTGATTCTTCAACACAATGGAATGAACCTACAAAATCTTGGCAAGATGAACTTTCTGGTTCATACTCAGGTGGTTCGCTTTCTGCATCAATTAATTCAGAGGTAGTTACAGATCCTGTTCCACCAACAGTAACAATTACTCCTTCTAGTGGTGATATTTCTTTAAGTGGTTCAATAAAAGTAACATTTACAAACGGAAACGATACAATTACTTCTGCGAAAGTTACGATTAACGGAACTTCTTATGATATGGGAACAACTGCTGGAACATTTACAAAATTTCTTTCTGATTTAGGAATTACAGAAGGCGGAACTTCGATTACAGTTTCTGCAACAGTAACGAACGGCGAAGGCACAACAACAGAAAGTGCAACATTAACAAGTACAGAAACTTCAAAAGTTGATACATTCACTTGGGATAACGTAAACGCATACTTTGTTCTTACAGACCGATTCTATAATGGGGACGAATCAAATGATACTTCTTACTATAGAAATAAATTGAGTGGTGATAATGCTGTTGCAACATTTCACGGTGGTGACATTGCAGGTTTAACTAAAAAACTTGACTACTTTGATAAACTTGGTGTAAACGCAATTTGGATTACTGCTCCTTATGAACAGGCTCACGGTTGGGTAGGCGGTAAAAATAATGCATTCCCGCACTATGCTTTCCACGGATATTACACTCTTGACTGGACAAGTATGGATCAGAACATGGGTACTGTTGAAGAACTTAGAACATTTGTAAATGCCTGCCACTCAAAAGGAATTCGTGTAATTATGGATGTTGTTATGAATCATGTTGGTTATAACAATACAGAAGATATGATTACATTTAATTACGGTTATACAGAACATAAAACTCATGGTTGGTGTGAACAAGTTGATGGTAAGTGGAACGCAAATGACACTGTACTTTGGGATAATTCTTACTGGGATACTACTTGGTTTGGTCCTTGGATTCGTTCATTCGGATATGATTCTGGTTCTGAATACGGTGGATCTTGTGGTGGATTACCAGATGTTAAAACAGAACTTACAAGTAGCGTTGGAATAGCTCCTGTTCATAAAACAAAATGGAATAGTGTTGATACTAGCGAATATAAATCTAAATATTACAACCCTTCTGTAAAAAATGCTGACTGGAACGAATATTCTGGCGATTACCGCACAGATAAGGGAATTGCTCCTGCAGATTATCAGGTTGTATGGCTTTCTGCATGGGTACGCGAAGTTGGTATTGACGGATTTAGATGTGATACTGCAAAACATGTTGAACCATACCGTTGGGGACAGTTAAAAGTTGCTTGTACTGAAGCCCTTAAAGCATGGCGAAACGATTCTAGTAAATCTAAGGAATATAACGGTGTAGATACAGGTGCAGCCGACTGGGATGAATCATTCTGGATGACAGGTGAATGCTTTGGCTGGACTTCTACTGCTGGTAGTGGCGACTATTACACAACTGGTAAGTTTGACAGCATGATTAACTTTAGTTTTAATGGCTCTGCTGGAAGCGGAACTTCTTCTAGTTATCCAAGCACAAGCACATGGTCAAGTTATTTAAGCATTAATAACAATAGCGATTCTGACGGAAACGGAAACCGCAACAATGTTTTGACTTATATTTCAAGCCATGATACAAAACTTTGTCGTGCATCTAATCAGGCAGAAGCTGGAACAATGCTTACACTTTTACCAGGTGGAATTCAGATTTACTACGGTGATGAAACTAACAGATCTTTGGCATACACAAGTTGTGGTGACACAGATATGATGACCCGCGGTGACTTTAACTGGGATGCTGCAGAAGGCGACCTTGCAAAACACTGGGGTAAAGTTGGTACCTTCCGTAAATACAACCCTGCAGTTGGTGCCGGAACTGGTTCTGCAACAAAACGAACTTACACTGGTGCTGCCGGTGAAAGCAAAGTTGCAATCGGAATCAGCGGAACTAGCGTTGATGTAAGCGGATTATTTGACGACGGAACAACAGTTTATAACTGGTACGATGGAGAATCAGCAACAGTTTCTAGCGGAAAAGTTACATCATTCAGTGGCGGAACAACAAGTCAGCCAATCTTGATTAGCGACAAAAATCCAAAAGATTATGGCGTAACATTCTAAAAAGATGAATGCTGAGATAAATTTAGCATAATGGTATATCCCCGGGGTAATTCCTGGGGATTTTTCTTTTAAAATCTTTTTAAAATGAATAAAAATTCTATTGAATTTTTATTCTGTTGATTGTATCATTCTAGTAGTAAACACTATATATAGTGTTTATTTTTTTCTAATACTACATATTTAACACTATATGTAAAAGTGTCAAAATAAAATAAAAGGTGGGTTGTAATATGAAAATCATTAAAAGAAACGGCGAAGAGGCTATTTTCGATATAAATAAAATTATAATCGCGATAACTAAGGCCAACAATGAGGTTCCTGTTGCAGAGCGCCTGAACGAAAATCAGATTAAAATCATTGCAGAAGAAATTACAGACATTTGCCAAAAATCAAAAATTGAAATGAATGTAGAAGCAATTCAGGATTTGGTTGAACGCGAAATCATGAAAACTGGGCATTTTTCGATTGCAAAACTTTATATTACATATCGTTATCAGCACGAATTAATGCGAAAGGCAAATTCCACTGATAAACAGATTCTTTCTCTTCTTGAATGTTGTAACGAAGAAGTTAAACAGGAAAATTCAAATAAAAATTCGACTGTTGTAAGTGTTCAGCGTGATTATATGGCTGGCGAAGTTTCAAAAGATATTACGCGAAGATTTTTGCTCGACGAAGATATTGCAAAGGCCCACCAGGAAGGAATAATTCATTTCCACGATGCGGATTATTTTGCTCAGCATATGCATAATTGCGATCTTGTAAATCTTGAAGATATGCTCCAGAACGGAACTGTAATCAGTGGCACAAAAATTGACACTCCTCATTCATTTTCTACGGCTTGTAATATTGCAACTCAGATTATTGCACAGGTCGCTTCTTCTCAGTATGGCGGGCAGAGCATTTCTTTAACTCATCTTGCTCCTTTTGTTGATGTCAGCCGAAAACGAATTGCAAAGGAATTAGACGAAACTCAAAGTGTAACCGGATTAAAATATAGTCAGGAACAGTACGATTACATTTTGAATCGCAGACTTCGTGATGAAATTAAACGCGGAGTTCAGACTATTCAGTATCAGGTTGTAACTTTAATGACAACGAATGGCCAGAGTCCGTTTGTAACTGTTTTTATGTATTTAAACGAAGCAAAAAACGAACAGGAAAAACAGGATTTAGCTTTAATAATAGAAGAAGTTTTAAAACAGCGTTATCAGGGCGTCAAAAATGAAAAAGGGTTCTGGGTAACGCCGGCTTTTCCAAAATTAATTTATGTTTTGGAACCAGATAATATTGAAGAAGGCTCAAGATTCTACTATTTGACTGAACTTGCTGCAAAATGTACGGCTCGTCGTTTGGTTCCGGATTATATTTCAGAAAAGAAGATGTTTGAATTAAAAGAAGGGCATTGTTATCCGTGTATGGGTTGCCGTTCGTTCCTTACAGTTTATTACGATAAAGAAAATAAGCCGAAATTTTACGGAAGATTTAATCAGGGAGTTGTAACAATCAATCTTGTTGATGTCGCTTGTTCGAGTGGCAAAAATATGGATACTTTCTGGAAGATTTTTGATGAACGACTTGAATTGTGTTACCGTGCGTTAATGATTCGTCATAATCGATTAAAGGGCACTCCTTCTGATGTTGCGCCAATTTTGTGGCAGAATGGGGCCCTTGCTCGACTTGAAAAAGGTGAAGTAATTGATAAACTTTTGTACGATGGATATTCAACGATTTCTTTGGGGTATGCAGGTCTTTGCGAATGTGTTCGATATATGACAGGAAAACCTCACACTGATCCGGAAGCAACTCCTTTCGCGTTGGAAGTTATGCGTCATTTAAACGAAGCGTGTGCAAAATGGCGAAAAGAAACAAATATCGCATTCAGTCTTTACGGAACTCCGCTTGAAAGTACAACTTATAAATTTGCAAAGTGCCTAAAGCGTCGTTTTGGTGAAATTAAGGGTGTAACAGATAAAAATTACATTACAAATAGTTACCATGTTCATGTTACAGAACAGATTGATGCGTTTGAAAAATTGTCGTTTGAAAGTCAGTTCCAGGAATTGAGTCCGGGTGGCGCTGTAAGTTATGTTGAAGTTCCAAATATGGAAGGAAATATTCCGGCGGTAATGACGCTTTTAAAACATATTTACGAAAATATTATGTATGCTGAATTGAATACAAAAAGCGATTGTTGTCAGGTTTGCGGTTACACTGGCGAAATTCAGATTGTAAAAGACGAAGATGGAAAATTAATCTGGGAATGTCCAAATTGTAAAAATCGTGATCAGGCAAAAATGAATGTTGCCCGCAGAACATGTGGTTACATTGGAACTCAGTATTGGAATCAGGGGCGAACCCAGGAAATTCAGGAGCGCGTACTTCATTTATAATGTATTACGGAACAATTAAAAAAACAGATATAGCAAATGGCGAGGGCGTTAGGGTTTCTCTTTTTGTAAGTGGCTGCAGGGTCAATTGCAAAGGGTGTTTTAATCAGCAGACATGGGATTTTTGTTACGGAAATCCCTTTACTGAAAAAACTGAACAAGAAATTCTAGACGCTTTAAAACCTGAATATATTTCGGGCCTTTCGGTTTTGGGCGGGGAGCCTTTTGAAAAAGAAAATCAGGAAGTTCTTGCAAAATTCTTAAAAAAAGTAAAAGAAACTTATCCTAAAAAAAATATTTGGTGTTATACCGGCTATATTTACGACAAAGACATTCTTCCGGTTGGTGGAAAACGGCATTTTGAATATACCGAACAGATGCTTGAATCAATTGACATTTTGGTTGATGGACCTTTTGTTGAAAGCCTAAAAGATATTACGCTTCGGTTTAGGGGCTCTTCAAATCAGCGGATTTTAAATCTTAAAAAATAACAAAAAATCTGTAAAATACTTTAATTTTTTTTTTACAAGTAGTAGAATGGGCGGATATAACAATTTTTTAGGAATTAAAAATGTATAAACCAGAATTATTGAACGCCTTAAAAAACTATAATTTTAAAGCTTTTATTCAAGATTTTATCGCGGGTGTTATCGTTGGAATTGTTGCTCTTCCACTTTCGATTGCTTTTGCGATTGCTAGTGGTTGTGACCCAGAAACAGGGCTCTACACAGCGATTGTAGCCGGTTTTTGTATTGCCGCTTTTGGTGGAACTCGTTGTCAGATTGGTGGGCCGACTGGTGCTTTTACCGTAATCATTTATGCGATTGTTAATAATCCTGATTTGGGAATCCCGGGACTTTTAACTGCGACTGTTTTAGCCGGAATCTTTTTGATTTTGCTTGGAGTTTTTAAACTTGGCGGACTTGTAAAATTTATTCCGTACACGATTGTTGTTGGTTTTACCGCCGGAGTTGCCGTTACAATTGCGACTGGTCAGATTGGAGATTTTTTTGGGTTTCCGCCGATTACTGAAGCTAATCCTGTTACTGTAATGGGAAAAGTTTACACTAAAATGCCGGGCGTTTTTGCTGAAAAAATCTTAGTTTATGCAAATTCTTTTACTTCGATTAATTTTTATTCTTTTGCGATGGCTTTAATCTGCCTTGTAATAATTTTTGTCTGGCCGAAAGTTACAAAAAAAATTCCTGGAAGTTTGGTTGTAATTATTCTTGCAACGATTGTGAATGTGATTATTTCAAATTGTACACAAAGTTCGTTCTGGCACGCTGATATTATTAAAGACCGTTACACGATTCCGAGTGGACTTCCGACTCCAAAATTACCGGATTTTTCACTTTCTACTATCATAAAGGTTTTTCCGACTTCGCTTTCGATTGCAGTTTTGGCAGCGATTGAATCTTTGCTTTCTGCGGTTGTTGCTGACGGTATGATTGGTTCAAAACACGATTCGAATAATGAACTGATTGGTCAGGGAATTGCAAATATTTTAAGTCCTCTTTTTGGTGGGCTTCCGGCAACTGGCGCAATTGCTCGAACGGCTACAAATATTAATAACGGTGGCCGAACTCCTGTCGCAGGAATGATTCACGCAATCGTTTTGCTTTTGATAATGCTTTTCTTTGGTTCGTATGTTGAATATATTCCGCTCCCGGCGCTTTCTGCGGTTTTAATGAGCGTTGCATGGAATATGGCGGGCATTCCTTCAATCAGAAAATTGCTCAAAGGTCAAAAATCTGATATTTGCGTTTTGTCCGTAACTTTTTTGGTAACAGTTTTTGTAGATTTGACTTACGCGATTTTAATCGGTTTGGGATTTGCCGCTTTCTTCTTCATTAAAAAAATGATTGATTTAAGCGAAGTTGAAACGAATGAAAAATCGATTATTGCTGGAATTTCTGGTGATGGAAGCGAAGAAATGCTTGATGTTCCGAATGGCGTAATCGTTTATGAAATTGACGGTCCTTTATTTTTTGGAACAGTTCGAAAATTTCAGCTTGCAAGTGAACGAGCGGGGGCTTCTTACAAAGTTTTGATTTTGCGCCTGAAAAATACTCGCTATCTTGATGCCGGCGGAATTGATGCGTTAAATCAGTGTAAAGCCGCTTGTGACCGAAAAAAGATTCGCATTGTTTTGAGTGGCGTTCAGGAACAGCCGATGAAACTTTTAAATAAATCCGGAATGGCAGATTTGATTGGGCGTGAAAATATTTTTGACAATATTTCAGATGCAATTGAATTTTCAAAAACTGTCGTAAAGGCGTAAATGAAAATAAAAGTTATAAATACGGGATTTTTTTCGGTTAATTCGCTAGTTGTGTTTTTAGATGAAAAAAATGTTTTTGTCGTTGACCCGGCGTGTTGTTTAGAAGCAAATGATCAGAATGTGATTTTGGATTTTTTAGCACAGAATAATCTTGTTTTGTGCGGAATTTTTTTGACTCATGGGCATTTTGATCACATTGCGGGGACAAAGATTTTAAAAAACGCTTTTCCGAATGTAAAAATCGCTTGTCATAAAAATGATTCGTTTATGGCGGGCGAAAATGCTTTTTTTGCGCAAAAAGAAACGCTTTTTCAAATGGGATTAAGCGAGATTCTTCCGTCGATAAAAAATCTCCCAAAAATTGATGTTGAATTTGTTGGTGGCGAAAAATTAGATTCTGTTTTTCCTTTTTCTGACAAAAAATTGTCTTTCCTTTTGAGTGAATGGGAAATTTTTCACACTCCGGGCCACACTCAAGGTTCAAGTGTTTTGTATAATCCGGAACAGAAAATTTTGATTTCCGGGGATACGGTTTTTTATCACAGTTACGGAAGAACGGATTTGCCGTATGGAAACGAAAATCAAATGCAAAAATCCCTTGATTTTATTTATAAAAATATTTTGCCCGATACAAAAGTTTTCCCAGGCCACGATTATTTTGGTTTTGAATTAAAAGAAAATTTTTAAGCTAAAAATTGTAGTTTAAAAACTGTAGTGCTCTGGAAAATAAGGCACGAATTCAACTTTTTCGTTTTTGAGTTCAGTTTTGTAAAAAATTGCGTTCACAGATTTTTGAGTAATTTCAACGATTGCAAAACTGTATGGCGAAGATGCACGCGGGGAGCCGACACTTCCGGGGTTTACTAGGTAAACATTTTGATTTGATTCGTATGGAATGTGGGTGTGCCCAAAAAATGCGACATTTGCCCCCAAGTCTTGTGCATAATCTTTTAAATATGAAGAGCCGTAATAGACGCCTTGCTTGTTTCCGTGAGCCATAAAAATCGTTTTTTTTGCAACAGAAAATAAAATTTCTCCGGGAACATTCAATTTATGGAAATCGCTGTCTTTAATTCCGGTTTTTGTGTCAAAAGAAACAATGCAATTTGGGCTGTCTCCATTTCCGCGAACCATCGCAATTACTGGCGGTAAAAGATTTTTAATCTGTTCGTTTTCAAAAGATTCTTCAAAAAGGGAAGCAATATCGTAAGAACCGTCGCCACAAAACGCAAGGGCATTAACTTTTGGGGCATTTTGAACCAATATTTCGCGAACGAGATTTTTTGCCCCATGTGAATCAGAAAGCAAAAGAATTTTTGCCTCTTCTTTTTTTGAAAGATCTTCAATTTCTGTTTTTGAGCCGATTAAATTATTTTCCTGCTGAATTAAGGCGTTCATTTTATTGAATGTAAAAGTGATTTATTGAAAAAAGGCCCGTTTCGGTGTCAGTGTAGCGGGTAATTTTATTATTTTTGCCGATTTTTTTTGCAAATTCTAAAAGATTTGCATTTTTTTCAAACGAAAGATCTGCATTTTTGCAAAGTCGCACTGAATTTATAATAAATTCCTGAAGATTTGGGATATAATTTTGTTCTTCTTCAGTTTTTTCAAAATTTCCGTCTAATTCAGCTTTTAAATCTTTATCCAAAACGATTGTGGAAATGTATTCAGTCTGTAAAATTTCATCCTGTGAAAATGCTGAAATGATTGGAAATGGAGAAGCCGTTCCATACGAATCGACAAGGCGATTTAAAGCGACAGATGTTCCTTCTGGGGCGCCTAAAATTAAAATCCCTTTTAGTTCAACATTTGAAAGTTTTTTTGTAAGAAGAGAAATGTTTGTTCGCGAGCCGTTTTTAAAATCGCCCGGGTAAACTAAAGGAAGAATTTCACCGTCGTTTTTTGAAAGCCCGAATCTTGTTTCTAAATTTTTTAGCGTTTCGTCTACAAAATCTTTTGCATTAAATCCATAGCCGAAAATTATTGCGATTTTTTGAATTGTAGGCTGCCAGGTTTGCGTTTTTATGTTTTTTTCAGAAATATCTTCAGAATTTTGGGAAAGTTGAACTTCGCCCTGAGAAATTATGGGGCGTTCTTTGCGCAGTGAGCAAGAATTGAAAAAAAATGAAGTTAGAATTAATCCCGATAAAATTGTACAAATTTTTTTCATATTTAAAAAAATAACATTTATTTTACATTATGAAAAGTAGTTTTTATTCGCAAACGGTTTTTCCGCCCCAATTTTTTGAATTTTCTTTTTCATGTGCAATTGTTTTTTCAAAATCCGCTATTGGAGAGCAATTTTCTTCTATTTTTAGTGCAACTTGATGAAGTCGTTTTAAACATTCTGATTTTTCTGAAAAGCCTAATTTTGATTTTTCGATGCTTTGGTGCAAAATGCGAATCGATTCGTCGTAGATTTTTAATGGAACTGGGAACGGGTGCCCATCTTTTCCGCCGTGTGCAAAACTGAATCTTGCCGGATCTGTAAATCTTGAAGGCGTTCCGTGAATCACTTCGCTTACCAAAGTTAAAGACTGAAGAGTGCGAGCCCCTAATCCCTTTGTTAAAAGCAATTCTTCAAAATTCTGTGGTTGGCTTTCGTAGGAAATGGATAAAACGGCTCCCAATCTTTTTAAATCGACATCTTGTGCCAAAACTTCGTGGCGGTCGGGGAGTGTAATGTTTCTTCCAGAATTTATAATCAGTTTTTGGTTTGAAAAATCGTCGAATTCTGGAAAAAGTGAAGGCTGAACTGGAGTTTTATTTTGAATTGTTACAGGTTTTCCGTCGGAAAATAAAATCATTTGCGAAGCGGGAGATGAAAGTGTTTTTAATTCAGAAATTATTTTTTGCGGATCAGATTGTGAAAGAGAAAGAATTGACGATCTTGTGTTTTTCGCGTTTGTATCCGTAAGATTTAAAATTTTTCCTTTGTTTTCGCCAACGATTCCAGTGTGCGGTTCTTCAATAAAAGATTTTATATTTTGCGAACACCAGTGGTACCGGCGGGCCTTTTTTTCTAAAACATTCATTCCTTGCTGAACAACGGTCCATTCGCCAGTTGAAGACAAAATAAAATTGTGCTGATAAAGTTGAAATCCGTCTTGCAAGGCATTATTGTCGATTTTTGCAACAAGTTTACTCGTTTTTACAAGAGATTCGCCGTCGGTGCCAGTTTTTTCTGAAATTGATAAAAGTTCGTTTGGCGTTTCTCGTGAATATTTTCCGCGCCCACCGCAAATGTAAAGGCCCAATTCTTTTGCTCGGGGATTTATTCCGCGTTTTAAGGCGTACATAACGCTCGTTGTAATTCCGGAAGAATGCCAGTCCATTCCCAAAACTGAACCAAGCGATTGAAACCAAAGAGGATCGCTTAATCGGCGTAAAACTTCATTTTGTCCGTAATTTAAAATAATTGATTCAACGATTGCCGTTCCTAAAACGCACATTCTGTCGGCGAGCCATCTTGGAACTGTTCCTGTGTGAAGAGGTAAATCTGCATGTCCTGAATTTCTAATCATTTACAGATGTATAGTTTATATTTTTATTTTTGAAAAGTCAAGAAAAGAAATAGAAGTGAAAATGGGCCATCTTGGATTTGAACCAAGGACCAAAGGATTATGAGTCCTCTGCTCTAACCGCTGAGCTAATGGCCCGTATAATAAAACTATTTTATCTTATTTTTAAGGTAAGGTCAAGATTATTCTCTTGGTAAAAAATTTTTAAAATCTTTCAAAAATTGCAATTTTTCTCTAAATAATTTTTTTCGATTTCCGATAGTTATTGTATAGGGTGGTGAGAACCCGCAAAACAAGCTCAAATTTACTTGTTCAACACACACCAAGGAGTAATATATGGTAATCAATCACAATATGAGTGCAATGTTTGCTCAGCGTTCCCAGGGAATTCAAGATTTAAACCAGACAAAATCAATGGAAAAACTTTCTTCTGGAATGAGAATTAACCGTGCCGGCGACGATGCTTCAGGACTTGCAGTTTCTGAAAAAATGCGTGCTCAGATCCGCGGATTAAATCAGGCTTCTGAAAATGCTTCAAACGGTATTTCTTTCATTCAGACTACTGAAGGTTATTTACAGGAATCAGAAGATATCGTTCAGAGAATTCGTGAATTAGCTGTTCAGTCTTCAAATGGAATTTACACAGAAGAAGACAGAATGCAGATTCAGGTTGAAGTTTCTTCTCTTATCGCAGAAGTAGATCGAATCGCAAGTGCAGCTCAGTTCAACGGAATGAATATGCTTACAGGTCGATTTGCTCGTCCTACTGGAGAAAATACAGTTACAGGTTCAATGTGGTTCCATATTGGTGCTAACATGGATCAGAGAACTCAGGTTTATATTGGAACAATGTCAGCAATGGCTTTAGGATTAAGAAATATTGGTGATGAATCAATTATGACTTTACAGAGCCCAGACGAAGCTAACCGCGCAATCGGAACTTTGGATGAAGCATTGAAAAAGATTAACAAACAGAGAGCTGACCTTGGTGCTTACCAGAATCGTCTTGAAATGACTGTAAAAGGCCTTGATATTGGTGCTGAAAACTTACAGGCTTCTGAATCAAGAATTCGTGATACAGACATGGCTAATGAAATGGTTGAATTCACAAAAGATCAGGTTCTTTCTCAGGCTGGAACAGCAATGCTCGCTCAGGCAAATCAGTCAAGCCAGAATGTTCTTTCTCTCTTGCGCTAAAATTAAAAGAGCGTAAAAAAAGGCTTCACTTTAATCGGTGAGGTCTTTTTGCTTTTAAAACGATTTTATTTTTATATAGAAGAAGGATGAAAAATCAGATTTTAAGATTTTAATTTAAAACAGTGCCTAAAAAATTTCTGGCGCCATTCATAAAAGATTTGTAATCCATTGGATTTTTGCCCTGCCGTTGAAGGTTTGTGATTGCATAAAATCCGTTTTGGCATTTTACAATAATTCCTTTTGATTTTATAAAGATAAGAACTGTGCCATTTTGAGCATTTTTGTAATCTGGTGGCAGAAGATTTTTGTCAATTTCATTTTCTGAAAGTGGAAGGCCCGAAAGAATGTTCAATTTTTGGCCGTTTTCCGAGCACCAGGCATAAGGCTCTTTAAAATATGCACGGACAAATGCATCAATTTTTAAGGCTTCAGAATTCCAATCGATTTTAGCATCTTCTTTTAAAATGATTTTTGTGTAACTTGCGATTCCGGATTGTTCCGTTCCGTCTGGGATTTTTTGATTTTGTTCGGTTTCTTTTAAAATATCAGAAATTAATTTTATTCCGTGAAGGGCAGCGTCATTTAAAAGTGAAAATGCAGTTTCTGTAAAGTTTAGAGTGACTTTTTCTTGGGCTAAAATTGCGCCTTCATCCATTTTTAGGCCCACTTTTTGAATTGTAAAGGCCGTCTGGCTGTCGCGATTTAAAATTGCTGCGTTTACAGGCGTGCATCCGCGGTATTTTGGCAATACTGAAGGGTGAAGATTGATTCCCCCGAATTTAAAAAGCGAAAGAAATTTTGGCCCGAAAATGTGCCCGTATGCAAAACAAACTAAAATGTCGGCTTCAAGCGGTAAAATTTGTTCTCGGCAGGCAGAATCTAAATGTTCTGGGCAAAAAACTGGAATCTGATATTTTTGCGCGATTTGTGCACATGGCGTTGGAATTAATTGGCTGCTTCTTTTTTGTGCACTCGGCGGATTTGTTAGAACTCCAACGATTTTAAAAAATGGTTCATTTTGCGATAAAGCGATTAATCCTTCAAGTGTTTTGGAAGAAGCCTCTGGACTTCCGGCATATAAAACTTTTATCATTTTTTTCCTTTTAGGGCGAGTTTTGCAGCGATTTTTTTTGCCTTTGCTTCTTTTTCTTTGGCCTTAGCTTCAGCTTTTTGGGCTCTTTTTTTGAATTTTTCGATTGTTTTTTCTGCAAATTCTTTATTTCCGCGGTCGATGAACAAAAATCCGTCTAAGTGGTCGTTTTCGTGCTGAATAATTCTAGCTAAAAGTCCATCGGCTTCGAGAGTGAAAGGACGGCCTTTTTCGTTGAAAGCTTGAACTGTAACTTTTTCCGGGCGCTGAATCGTTTCGTAAACTCCAGGAATACTCAAACAGCCTTCTTCGTAATCAGTTAAATTTGAAGAAGTTGAAATAATCTGCGGATTTATAAAAACGCGTCGAACATCGTCATCGGCAATTACAACAAAAAGTCGTTTTGAAATCCCGGCTTGGGGGCCTGCAAGACCAACCCCGTTTGCGCTAATCATAGTTTCAAACATTTCGTTTATAAAAGTTCTTAATTCGTCGTTTATTTCTTCAGGTTTTACTTGTTCTGCAACTTGGCGTAAAATTTCTTCCCCTAATTTTGTAATTCTCATAATTTCCTCAAAAAAGTGATAAGTCATTCTAACATTTTTTTATTGTTTTGTCTAATTTTGCAAAATTAATTTGGAAAGTGAATTTTAGATTTTTTATGAAATAAATTTTAATCCATCAGAAGTGTATTGTTCAAGTTTTGTATCTTCTGAAAGAAAAGTGAAATTTTCTGAAATACACATGGAAATGAGA
>CAVHIX010000027.1:0-14402 GCA_963636135.1 Anaerovoracaceae bacterium | reverse complement strand
GGAAATATCAATTTCCGCTTTTTCTTTTTAAGCTGAAATCGCCCTTTCTTGTTTTACAAATATTTTTTTATAATTTTCTATTACCTGCTGAATCGGAAGGCCATTTTTATAACCGGTTAAACAAAATTCGCTGCACTGTTTATATTTACAACAACAAGATTTTGCTTCTTCGGCATTCGAATAACTTTTCCAACAGCCGCAATATTTACAATTTTTGCCGTTCTGTTTTTCAAACAAAATTACATCTTCCAACGGATACCCCAAAAAGATTCCAATTTCGTGGGGAAAATTTTGGGCCGTTAAAACCCTCTTAAAAAGTTGGCCCAAAAGATTCTGTAATCCGCCTTTTAAATCGTAATTTTTTGATTCCAAAAAGTTTTTTACATTCTGATTTTTTAAAATTTCCTGAACCCAAAAAACGTTGAAAGAAAAAATCTGAATTCTATCTTTCGAAATCTTAAAATACCGCATGTCAATTCCGTTTTTGCGTAAATTGTTTTTCCAGAATTGAACTTTTTGATTTGAAAACAACGAAACCGGCACTGAAAACAAATTCGAAGGCTTAATTAAGCACATTGTTGGAGAAGCGTGTTTAATAAAAACCGAAGAAAAAGATTTTAAGTCTTCAATATTTGTTAGCATATACTAACTTTTATAATAAATAGACAATTTTGTCAATAAGTTAGCATAAGATAACTAAAAATAATAAAATCCCTTTAAAAATTTTAAATTTCTGCTATTATAATTGAAGAAAATTTACTATTGGAGCAAAAAATGGGATTTTTAAAAGATAAGGTTGCAATTATCACTGGGGGCGGAAAGGCTGTTTTAAAAGATGGAAGCTGCGGTTCGATTGGGTACGGGATTGCAACGGCATACGCAAAGGAAGGGGCAAATCTTGTTTTAACGGGAAGAAATTTGCAAAAACTAGAAGATGCTAAATCAGATTTGGAAAAAAATTTTGGCATCAAAGTTTTATCTCTTCAGGCAGATGTAAATTCTGGGGCAGACAATGAATCTGTTGTAAAAAATGTAATTCAAAAAACGATTGAAACTTTTGGGCGAATCGATGTTCTTATAAATAATGCTCAGGCTTCAGCTTCGGGGGTTTCTCTTGCTGAACAAACGACTGAACAATTCAATCTTGCGCTTTATTCTGGACTTTATGCAACTTTCTACTATATGAAAGCTTGTTATCCGTATTTAAAAGAATCTAAGGGCTCTGTGATTAATTTTGCTTCGGGGGCGGGGCTTTTTGGAAATTACGGGCAATGTTCGTATGCGGCGGCAAAAGAAGGAATTCGCGGACTTTCTCGGGTTGCAGCAACGGAATGGGCAAAAGACGGCATCAATGTAAATGTAATTTGTCCTTTGGCATGGACTAGTCAGCTTGAAAAATTCCAGGAATCTTACCCAGATGCATTTAAGGCAAATGTAAAAGTTCCGCCGATGGGCCATTTTGGTGATGTTGAAAAAGAAATTGGGCGCGTTTGTGTTCAACTTGCAAATCCGGATTTTAAATATATGAGCGGAGAAACGATTACTCTTGAAGGAGCGATGGGGCTTCGTCCGTAATACTTTAAAAATAATAATATCTTTACTATAATAGAAAGAATGAAGACTTATTTTTTTGAAACTTACGGTTGCGAAATGAACATTGCCGAAAGTGCCTCGGTTGAACAATTATTTATTTCCCGGGGCTGGCAAAAGGCAAAAAATCAGCAAGTTGCAGATGTTTGCGTTATAAATACTTGTTCCGTTAGAAAAACCGCAGAAGATAGAATTATGGGCCGTCTTGGTTGGTTTTCGGGCCTAAAAAAAATCCGAGAATGTCGACCAGATGCAAAAGCAAAATTTATGGATGATGCCGTAGAATTTGTAAAAGATGGGCCTAAACCTCTAACTTTGATTTTTATGGGTTGTATGGCGGAGCGATTATTAAATTCCGTAAAAAAAGATTGGCCTTGTATCGACTATGTTGTAGGAACTTTTGCAAAACATCAGTTTGGAGAAATTATCGACGCAATTGAAGAAAATCGTCCGGCTTTTCAGCTTGATGATTCTTCTGAATATAAATTTGCACAGACTTCTTATGAACCAGGAAATTACGAAGCATTTGTTCCGATTATGCACGGATGTAATAATTTTTGCACATATTGTATCGTTCCATATTTACGAGGTCGAGAAATTAGCCGCAATGCAGATGAAATTTTAAAAGAACTCAACATTTTAAATTCTTATGGCGTAAAAGATGTAACGCTTTTAGGTCAAAATGTAAATTCCTACCACGGAAAAGATTCTGCTGGAAATGAAATAAATTTCGCAGGACTTCTACAAAAAATTGCAAATCATTTAAAAGAAACGAAATCTCAAATCGGGTGGGTGCGCTTTATGTCCAGCCATCCAAAAGATTTTAGCGACGAAGTAATTTCTGTAATCGCAAAAGAAGAAGTTTTATGCAAACACATTCACCTTCCAGTTCAGCACGGTTCTTCAAAAATTTTAAAAGCAATGAACCGAAATTACACCCGCGAACAATATTTAGAATTGGCTCAAAAAATTAAAAATCAAATTCCAAATGTTTCACTAACGACTGACATTATGATGGGATTTCCTGGCGAAACTGAAGAAGATGTTGAACTCACGCTCGATTTAATGAATCAAATTCACTACACAACAGCAATGATGTATTATTACAATCCGCGGGAAGGAACACCGGCTGCAAAATTGGAACAACTCCCGGAAAAATTGCGAAAAGAACGACTTCAACGGGTAATCGATTTGCAACTTATTCACACAGACGAACAGATGAAAAAACAAATTGGCAAAACGGAAAAAGTTTTAGCAGAAAGCGTAAGTCGCGACACTCCGGATGAACTTTTAGGCAAAACTTCACGGAACGAAAAAGTTTCTTTCAAAGCCGACAAATCCACAATCGGAAAATTTGTAAATGTTGAAATTACGGCATTAAACGGTCACACATTTAAAGGAATTTTAAAATAAAGAGGGCATTATGATTTTTAGACTTATCAGTAGCATCGTTTTTTTAATTTTAATCGTTTTTTTTGTAGGCTTCAATCTTGATAACAAATGCGATGTCAATTTACTTTTTTACAAATTTCAGCAGATTCCAGTTTTTTACACGATTCTAATTTCTTACGCGTTGGGAGTTTTAGTCACAATTCCGGCGATTCTTTTTAGAGAAAAAAAGCCTAAAAAAGACAAATCTGAAAAAAAAGCAAAAAAAAATAAGAAAAATAAAAATCAGAATGAAGAAATAAAAGTGCAGCCTGAAACCGAAAATCAAAATCAGCAAGCGCAAAATAATTTCTCAAATCAGACAGAAAATAAAGGTCAAGAATGAAAAAAAAGATTTTTAAATTTGTAATTTCATTATTTTTATTAAATTTTTCACTTTTCGCACAAGAAAAAACCGCAAAAACTCTTTCCCAGGAAGCAATAAAAAAAGGCTCTCCAGAATCGGCAATCGCATTTTTAAATCAGCAGATTCCAAATATTTCTTCCGCAACAGAAAAACGCTCTCTTTACATTTTTTTGGCGACTTTGCAGGAAACTTATTCAAAATTTGACGACGCTTCTAAAAATTATGCAAAGGCAGCGGGCTTTTCGGCTCCAAATGCTGAAGGAATGATAAAAAAATCAAATGAACAACTAGTTTTAGACGCCGTTCGTTGTGCACTTTCCGGGGGCGACTGGCAAACCGCGACTTCTTATTTAAATTCCGCAGTAAGAAATTCAAAAAACACTGAAATTATTGCAAAAATCAAACTTTACGAGCAATGGGCCTTTTTGTGCCAGGCAGAATCACAAGACGAACTAACAGAACCGCTTGAAATCTTAAAAACTTATAAAAATCTTGATTCGATGAAATCTGTAAAACCTTCAATTTTGCTTACGCTCTGGTATTTAACGCAAGACGAAACTTTTTCAGATGAATTAAAAAATGAATTCCCAAATTCGATGGAATGCGGAATCGTAAACGGGAAAATTTCGCTTTTACCTTCGCCATTTTGGTATTTTACGCCAAAAATTCAAAATTCAGAAAACGAAGAAAAACTTGAAAAATCTGAAAATCCCCAAAAAACTGAAACTTCAGAAATAAAAAATGAAACCAAAATTTTAGAAAAATCAGAAACCGTAGAATCTGAACAAAAATCTGAAATTCAAAAAAATATAAAACTTCAGCTTGGACTTTTTAGAGAAAAATCAAACGCTCAAAGATTCGCAGATTCTGTAACGCAAAAAGGATTTTCACCTTTTATAATCGAAGAAACAAAACCGAGCGGAACGATTTATTACGCCGTTGTAATCGACACTAACGGGGACGCAGAACTTTCGCTAAAATTAAAAACTTTGGGCTTTGAAAATTATCAATATTCGGAATAATGAAAAATATTTTTTTTAAAATTGCAATTTTAATTTCTCTTTTTTCGTCTTGCTCGCTAAAATACGGAACAGATTTAGCAGAAGAAGAAGCTCTTCCAGAATTCATTTTTGAAAATTCAAATTTTTCACGCTACAACGAAAATGTAAAAACGCTCGAACTGAATGCAAATCGTCTCGAGCAATACAAAAATGGAAATTCAATGTACGCAAAAAATGTCGAATTCAATATTTTTGATGATAATGGGGCCCTTGAAACGACCGGCTCCTGCGGATTAATAGGTGCTGACACAAACGAAAAAAAATACACGCTTTTCGACGATATAAAAATTTCAAATCAAAAAGACAAATTAGAAATTTCGGCGCAAAATTTAAAATGGAACGGAAAAACTGAACAATTAATCAGCGGATTAAAAGACATCGTTACGATTAAAAAAGACAACACTGAACTTCGCGGGTCGGGATTTTCTGCAAGCGGAGTTACAAAATCATTTTCATTTACGGGCTCAGTTTCCGGAAGCGTAGAAACCGACGAAAATTCTAAAAGCGAAGAAACAAAAGAATCGGAGGTAAAAAATGAAAATTAAAATTTCTTTCTTTCTGCTGATTTTTTTAAATTTTTTTGCAATTTCTGAAAATATTACTTTTTCGGCTGGAAATATGAAAGGCGTTGTTGGAAGTTCTTCGGATGTTACTGAACTTTCTGAAAATGCCTATGTTTTAACCGAAACTATGGAAATTTCTGCAGATTCAATAAAAATGTCCGGCAAAAATTTTAGATACATCGAAGCGGCGGGAACAATCAAAGGCAAAAATCTTGAATCAAAAATGGAATTTACATGCGAAAACTTAAAATACGATCGCGAAACAAAAATCGCTGAATTAAAAAATTCTGTAACGCTCGTTGACACTGAAAATAATGTTTCTGCAAAGGCACAAATTATCGAATACAATCAGACTTCTGAAATCGCAATTATGCAAATCGACATTGAACTCAAACAAAAAGATAATGTTTGTTCCGGAGCGTACGCCGTTTACCGAAAAAATGATAAAATGCTCGACCTTAGCGGAAATGCCCAGATTAAACAGAAAAACGACACTTTCCGGGCGCAGCAAATTACGCTGAATATGGATTCCCAGGAAATTATTCTCGACGGAAAAGTAAAAGGTTCGGTGGTTGATGAAAGGTCTTCTCAAAAATCTGAAATAGGAACCGAAGAATCTAAAAAAACAGAATCTGAATCAAAAACAGAGGAAACTGAAAAACCTGCAGAAACTGTAGAAGAAACTAAAAAGGAATAAAAATGAATTTTTTTAAAAGAAAATCAAAAATAGTTGAAAATCCGAAAGAAGAATCTCAAACAGAAAATGAAAATATAGTTCAGCCTGAACCAGAAATAGAAAATCCGCAAACTGAAGAAAATATTTCTCAAGATCCGAATGTTCACACTTTAACCGTAAAAAATTTATACAAATCGTTTGGTAAAAAAACTGTTGTCCGCGGAATAGATTTTTCTATGAAAACTGGCGAAGTTTTGGGACTTTTGGGGCCTAACGGTGCCGGAAAAACCACGACTTTTTATATGATTGTAGGATTTTACAAACCAACTAGTGGCGAAATTTTTTTGAACAATCAGCAAATTACAAAATTACCAATGTACAAACGCGCCCGACTCGGAATTTCGTATCTTCCACAGGAACCTTCGGTTTTTAAAAAACTTACGGTTGAAGAAAATATCTGGTCAATCCTTGAAACGCGAAAAGATTTAACACAAAAAGAAAAGAAAATCCAGCTTGAAAATTTAATCGAAGAATTCGCAATCGGAAGAATTCGTAAACAATTCGCATACACGCTTTCTGGTGGGGAACGCCGCCGAACAGAAATTGCCCGCTCACTTGCAATCGAACCAAAATTCCTTTTGCTCGATGAACCGTTTGCCGGAATCGACCCAATCGCCGTTGCAGATATTAAACAAATGATTGGACTTCTTGCAAAACGCGGAATTGGAGTTTTAATCACAGACCACAATGTTCGCGACACCCTTGAAAGTACGGATCGTGCAATAATTGTAAGCAATGGACAAATTATGATTCAGGGAAGCAAACAGGAAATTCTTGAAAGTAAACTTGCCCGCGAAATTTACCTCGGAAAAGATTTTTCTATGTAAACCGCGATTATTTCATCAATTTTTTTAACTGAACATAAAAATAAAACATTTCGACAACCGCAGTAATTGCCCAGCTAAAAATATAAAGTGAAAAAAGCGATTCAATCGTGTTGTAAAATGCAAAAATCGTATAAATCCACACGATTCTGAAAACACAAGAGCCCAAAAATACAATTACAGAAGGAACCAAAGTTTTTCCAAGTCCACGACACGCGGCAATCGTTCCATCCATTAATGCCGAAACACAATACGAAAACGCCATAATTTTTACGCGATGAAGCCCACATTCAATAACTGAAAAATCGTTTGTAAAAATCCGCAAAACATAAGAGCCAAAAAAGAACAAAATAAGGCCCATAAACAAAGCGATAAAAAATGCCATCGCCATCGAAATATAATAGCTTTTTAAAACCCGCTTTTTATTGTTCGCGCCAAAATTTTGCCCAATGAAAGTGGCCCCGGCAACATAAAACGCAGACATAACATTGTAAATTAAAGGGTCAACATTTGCACTCGCCGCCGTTCCGGAAACCATAATCGGATCAAAAGAATTTACCCCAACCTGAACGAAAATATTTGCAAATCCGAAGATTACATTTTGAAAACCAGCCGGAACACCAATTTTAATCAGCGTAAAAAGTTTATTTTTATCAACGCGAATATGATTTAACTGCAATTTAATTCCGTGAATTCCTTTTAAAAGATAAAAAATTATCAAAAATGCAGAAATATACTGCGCAATCACAGTTGCTAAAGCGGCTCCCATAACATCCATTTTAAGATTTACAATAAAAAATAAATCTAAAACGACATTCACCGCTCCTGCAATCGCCAAAAAAAGCAAAGGCCGTTTTGTGTCTCCAACCGCACTAAAAATCGCATTGCCAAAATTGTACAAAGAAAGCGCCGGAAGCCCAACCATATAAATTCTAAAATATAAAACCGCTTTATCTAGAAGAATGTCTTTTGTGTGCATCGCAAAAAGGATAAGCCGCCCAAAAACGATGCCCAAAATCATTATTAAAATTCCGGAAAAAAGAGAAAGTAAAAAAGAAGTATGAACGGCACTGTCAACGGATTTTTGATCTTTTGCCCCAAGATGATAGGCCACAATTACATTTGCACCAGCGCTCAATCCAATTAAAAGGCCAGTAAACATAAAAATCAAATTTGGAGTCGAGCCCACCGCCCCTAGCGAAAGAGAACCCGCAAATTGCCCGATGACAGCAACATCAACAGTGTTAAATAAAACCTGTAAAAGATTTGTAAAAACTAAAGGAATACTGAACAAAAAAATATTCTTTAAAATCGAACCTGAAGTCATTGAAATTTCAGAATCTTTAATTTTTGAACGAGTCATTTTTACAAAATATTATTTTTTTTCACAAATGTCAAATAAATTAAATTATTCTTCAAAAAGCGAATCTACAATCGACTTGTATTTTTCTTCAATTTTATAACGAATCATTTCCTGTTTTGCAGAAAGTTCTTCGCCAACTTTAAAACTTTCAGGAATCAAAGCGATTTTAAATACTTTTTCACAGGTTCTAAATCCGTTTTCTGGAGAAAGTTGTTTTGCAATATCCAAGCGAACTAAATCCACAATCTTCTGATTTTTGCAAAGTTCTTCATATGTTGAATAAGAAATGCCCTTCTGTTTTGCACATTCCAAAATTGCTTCTTTTACAGGAACTACAAGAGCTGCAATATATTTTTTATCCTGACCGAAAATTATTGAAGATTCAACAAAATCACTTCGGGCAATTCCGCCTTCAACAACCAAAGGTTCAATATTTTCACCATCAAGAAGAACAATCGTATCTTTTGCTCGACCTGTAATCTTGATTTCGTTATCGTAACTCATCATTCCCAAGTCGCCAGTATTAAACCATCCGTCCTTATCGATTGCTTTTTCTGTTAAATCAGGGCGTTTGTAATAACCTTTCATAAGCTGAGGGCCTCGACACAAAATCAAACCTTGTTTTCCAGGTGGCAAAGGCTCATCACTTTCGATAATTCCATGATTTTCCTTTACAACTTTTACTTCCCAAGTAGGGAAAATTGCTCCAACACAGCCCGGTCGCGGAGTTTTGTAATATCTAAAGCAAACAACAGGATCTGTTTCCGAAAGTCCGTAACCTTCCAAAAGATTTAATCCCACTGCATGATAAAAATCTTCTGTTTCTTTTTGAAGAGAACCGCCGCCAGAAATTGCAATTTTTAAATTACCACCAAATTTTGCCTGAATCTTCTTAAAAACAAGAGCGTTCCCAAGTTTATAAAGCGGGAATGTAAAAATCATCGGGAAAAAGCCCTGCAAAGCGTCCAAAAATCTGTTTCGCTTTTCAAACTGAACTACATTTCCTAAAACTTTTTCTTTTGCATGAACATAAACAGTTCCAACACCAACAAAGAAATTGAAAATCTTGAGCGTTGCACCGCCTTTTTTGTTCATCAGTTTTTTAATTCCCTTGGCAACCTGCTCCCAAAGACGCGGAACACCGCACATCCAGTTTGGTTTTATAACCGCCATATCGGAAAGCATAATCTGACCAACCGGTTTTGAATACGCAAGCCCCTGTTCCAAAAAAATTGCAACATATTGAATAAATCGTTCAAAAACATGCCAAACCGGAAGAACCGTAAGCCACCATTCGCCGCGTTTTCCAGGCAAAAATTCATGAATACAACCAAGCTGACTCATATAATTTTTGTGGGTAAGCATTACGCCCTTTGGAGTTCCAGTTGTGCCGGAAGTAAAAATCATTGTTGCAACATCGTCGGCTTCTGTTTTTTGCATTTCATTTTCAAATTCTTCTTTTATTAAAACTGGATTTTGATTATAAAGTTCGATTCCTTTCTGTAAAAAATCTTCAAAATAAAGCACTTCAAATGGAAGATTTTTAAAATCCTTTGGTTCAGAAGGTTTATCAAAAACGATTACAGTTTTTAGCGTTGTGCATTCTTCAATTTTTTCAGTAAGTTTTTCTACTTGGCGAACATTTTCAAAAAATCCGAATTTACAGTCTGCATACGAACAGATAAATCGAATTTCCGTTCCCATTGAATCGCATCCACGCGGAACATCGCAACATCCCAAAGTTAGAATTGCAAGATCAGTCCAAAGCCATTCTTTTCGGTTGTCAGAAATTAAAGCAATATGCTCGCCCCGAGTAACGCCAATCGATTTTAGGGATGCACAAAGCGACAAAATATTTTCATAGGCCTTTTCGTAAGTATAATATTGGAAAACCCCGGATTTATCTTTTTCCGCCTGCAAAAATGTCTTAGGACAAAGTTCAACCTTACTTTTAAAAAGCAACGGAAGATTTTTCTGTTCAAGCTGTTCAAGTGTAAATTTTTTCATAAAAGCTCCTGAATTAAACATTTTTACAAAAAGCGTAAATCTGTAGTTTTAAAATTATACCACATTGTTATATTTTGTTAACTACAAATTATAATAAATTATTATTTTTAAGATTTTTTCAAGGAATTCAAAGATTCGCACCATTTTTGCATTAGAATTCCAAAAGCGACCCCAACATTAAGAGAAGCTTTTAACCCAATCATCGGAATTGTAACACGCCCATAAGTTGCTTTTTTTAACGCCAGCGGACTGATTCCCAATTCTTCTGAACCAATAATGCAAATTCCGCGTTCTGGAAATTTAAATTCATCAATCGGAGTGCCACCAGTTTCCAACGCAAAAATCGGAATATCATCTGGCAATTCATCTAAAGAAAGTCGCTCATAGCCTAAAGTTTCAATGCACCCCATCGAACTTCTGATTGCGCGAGGCTGTTCCGGAGAAGTACAAAATGGTGAAATATAAACTTTTTCAGCGCCCATTCCTTCGGCAGTTCTAAAAATCGAGCCCATATTAAATGGAGAACGAATATCTTCCGCATAAACGCAAACGCCCGGATAAAATTTTCGCTGTTTTACAAGGCCATTTTCATCAGTTGGCAAAGAATGAGGCGCAATTACTAAATCCCATTCCGCCGGAAAAGTCCCAATTATTGAAAGCAAGGCATTTCGCGCAACATTACAAACCCGTCTCTCATCAAAAGGCTCTTCTTTTAAAAGATTTTCAAGTTCCGTTTTCGTATTTTCGTCTAATTTTGGATCATTTAAAAAGATTTTTGTAATTTTTTTTGTATATTCTTTTCGACTCAGACTTTTAAAATTATATTCCATTCCTTTTTCTGGAATTCCGGCTATATCGCGCTCTAACGCTCCAAAAGTCAGTGCCAATTTTCGTCTTTTTTGCCCGCCATTTAATTCAAAAAGTTTTTCTGGTTCAATCATAAAGTTCCCTTTAAAAATTCAAAAATCGAATCCGATGTTACGCTTTTTGCAAGATTATTTACCAGTTCAATTTGACTTGCATCATCTGAAACCAGCGCAATTTTCTGAATATCGATATTTAAATCTGACATTTTTGTCGGTAAATCATTTTTGCTGATAAAATCGTTTACAAAATTCAAAAATTTTTCACAGGCAACGCCAGTTTCATCATTTTCATCTGCGAATTTTATCAATTTTGAAAGTTTTGAAATTTTTTCACTTGCAAACGAAATCGTGTCTTTTAAAACAAACGGAAACAAAACCGCCGCAGATTTTCCAGTTTCAATTCTAAAACGCGAATTAAAAGCCAGCGCCAAAAGATTTGAAAATCCAAGCCCTGAAATTTCAGCAGAAATCGAAAGCATCGTTCCCGCCTGAACCAAAATTTCTTCTTTTAAAATCGAATCTACTGAATCAAATTTTTGTGGCATTAAAACGCGACCTAAAAGTTCAAAAGATTTTTCCACAAACATATCGCTGAAAAAATTCGATTTTGGCGAAATATAACATTCCATTCCATCGGAAATCATTTGCAAAATAATCTGATTTTTAAGCTCATCGCCCAACATTTTTATACTTTCGCTATCCCAGATTACAAGATTTGTTAATTTTTCCTGCGATTTTAAAATTTTAATTTTATTTGACCGAGAATCCGTAATCGGAATATGATCTGAAAATAAAAACGATTCTCTAAAAACTGTCGGCAACGCAACAAACAAAACTGATTTTTCTTTAATCTGCTCACCGTCAATCAAATCGTAAATTGTAGATTTTTCGTTCACTAAAGAAGCAACTGCCTTTCCAAAATTAATCGAATTTTCCCGCCCAATTGAAATTACGCCATCAATATACGCTTCTTTTGCAATGCTAACCGCTTCCCCAATCTCTTTTGAACTTGCACCTTCAATTAAATTTTCGTATGTGAAATATTTTATTTCGTTTTCATCTAAACTTTGAAAAATTTTTTTTGCAAAATCTGATTTTTTTAATCCGGACTCAATGATTATTAAAAATTTTTTGCCAATCTTTTTAATAAATTGCCCCGCCCTAAGAGAAACAAACGAACCACAAATTATATCTGGTGAAATTTTAAAAACTAAATCTGACATACAAATCCATAAAAAAAGGCTGCCCTTAATGACAGCCCATTTTATCATTTTAATCTGATTAATTAAATACCAAAACTTTCCATTATGCGATCTGCAGCAGAAGAAATAACAGCATTACTCAAATAAGACGGATCTTTAATTTTTTCTCGGATTTCTGCAATTTTATCTGCACGAACATCAGGAGTTTCAGATGCGACTTGATTCATATAGTAAATTTCTGCCATTTGTTTTGCTTTATCTGAAACAGAAATTGAATCTGTTAATGAATGAGATTTTGCAGAACCACTTGTCTGGCGTGTACTTTGTACATTGTTAATGGGATTAACACCACTAATTTTATCTATCATCATATCGTCCTACCCCTCTACAATTTAATTATCGGCAGCTTCTTCAGAAAGTTGAGTTTTTTTTGAACCAAAAACGAAAATTGCAAATTCTCCTTTTATTGAATCCCTTGAACTAAAATTTTCTTTTAATTCTAACGCTGAACCTTCAACAATTTCTTCATGCAACTTTGTAAGTTCACGACCGATTACAACATCGCGATTACTTTCAATATCGGCAATATCTGTTAAAAGTTTAACAATTCTAAACGGAGATTCATATAAAATAAATGCATCCCCTGTGTTTAATAATTCTGCTAAACGCTTTCGTCTTCTTCCGGGTTTTGGCGATAAAAATCCTTCAAAAATTAAAGTTTTTCCGCCAGCACCTGCAACGCTAACCAACGAAGCAAATGCACTTGGTCCTGGAATTGGAACAACAGTATGCCCCGCTTTTCGTACCAAACCCGCTAAAACTGCCCCAGGATCACTGATTCCAGGAGTTCCAGCATCGCTTGCATACGCAACATTTTTTCCTTCGTTTAAAAGTTGAATCACCTTTTCGCCTGCAACGCTTTCATTTTGGGAACGGCAACTAATCAACGGTTTACGAATTTCAAAATGCGTTAAAAGCTGTAAAGTATGTCGAGTATCTTCGCAAGCAATAACATCTACAGATTTGAATGTTTCTATTGCTCTAAAAGTTATATCTCCTAAATTTCCAATAGGAGTTCCAACAACATACAATGTAGCCATACTAAAATTATACCTTTAAAAATATTTTTATGCAAATTAAATAAAATGTTTTATATTGTGATGTTCAATATATTTTGTTTTTACGGCAACAATATAACTTCCAAACATTGCAGTTAAAACATCAAATGCAGCAGCAAATGAACACAAAATTGGAGCAGCAGGTTTTAAAAGAAGATAATATCCAGTTTCAAAATTGCGGCCGTAGAGCATACACAAAACTGTTAAACTGATAAAAGTTCCGCCTGCAGAAAATCCGCCGAGTAAAAATGAAAGAGCAAAAGAAGTCAGCGAAATCCACAAAATGTCCAAAAATGGAATCGAAAGTGAAGAATAACTTCTGTAAATTACAATAAAACTGATTGTCGTAACCAAAGCCGAACCGCCGCGGGCAAAAATAGAAAATAACGGATGAGTTACGGCATTAATTCTTCTCCGAACACCTAAACTTTCTTTTGAATGACGCAAATTCAACGGCAAAACAAAATTTGAATCCCCGGTAAAAAAAGCAGCAATTATCGAACAAACCGAAGCATACAAAACTTTATACGGATGATTATCGTGACACAGATATTTTAAAATCAGCGGATAAATAAGGCCGGCAACAATTAAAAAATCAACAAAAAGCATTAAAATTAACGGAGTATAAAATCCGCTCGCAAGAATGGCCCTAAAAGTAATCGTCCAATAACACAAAATAGCAACCATTCCGATTTCAAGGAATTCTGTAAAAATTACCATAATGTTGTACATCAATTTTGAAATAGAATCAAAAAAAGTTGTTACCGGACGGAAAACGATTTCATCAGCAGTTGAGGCCGTTCCGATTAAAAATGCAAAAAAGAATGCTGCCAAAACAAAAGTTCCATTTTTTAACGCATCAAACGCAGAATAAGGCAAAACCGAGCGAATCAAATTTTGAACATTCAATTCAGAACCGCTAAGATTTTCTGGAACGCCATTTAAAACATTCGCCAACATCGGTAAAAGTTTATTTTCCAAAACAGGATTTGAATTTACCGCCTCAGAATTCATTGTTACAGGAATTCGCGGAAGTTTTACGATTAAAATTGACAAAAGCCCGACAATCGTAAGCAAAAGTGAAGAAATTGCAATTATTGAAAAAGTCCAGATTGCAGTTTTTGCAAGCGATTTTGAATCCCGTAATCGATTAAAAGCCGTAACAGCCGAACAAAAAACCACAGGAATAAGCATATATCGCCCAAAACGAATTACAATTTCTGTTATAAAATTGATTAAATATTTTACAGTTTCATTTTCAATAGGAAGAATAAAAG
>CAVHIX010000026.1:11989-14404 GCA_963636135.1 Anaerovoracaceae bacterium | reverse complement strand
GGTAAAAGTGCAGAGTTCAGTTTCAAAAAAAGAAATTAATGATTTTGAAAAAAATAAAAGCGATATTCTTTTTAAAAATGCCGTTCAGAATAAAATTTCAGATCAGGACGAAAAACTTGAAAATATTTTAACAAAACTCGATGAATTAAAAATCAGTACGGGTGAAAAACATCAGACGATTTTAAAAATAGAAGAATTACTGCGAAATAACGATTTTTCTTTTTCTTACATAAATGAAATTACAAATCGAATTGAAAAAGAATTTTCTGTAAGTCAACTAAACGATTTTGACCGGGTTCAGCGTGCGGTTGTAGATTGGATTGGGCAATCTATAAAATGTGAAAAACCAATTTTTCATCCAAAACCAGAAGTTACAGTTTTAGTTGGGCCTACTGGAGTCGGAAAAACTACAACTTTGGTAAAATTGGCAGCGCTCACCTTTACAAGATTAAAAAGTGAAGAATACAGGCCAAAAGTTTGCTTTATAACGGTTGACACAATGCGAGTTGCCGCTTACGAACAGCTTAAGGCGTGGGGAAAATGGTTTGATACGGAAGTTTTAGTCGCTCAAAATGTAAAAGATGTTACAAAACATTATCTTGATGTAAAAGATTCTGTTGATTCAATTTTTATTGACACGAGTGGATACAGCCCGAACGATTCAAGTCATATTGGAATGCTTAAAGAAATGCTTGATGTTCCGAATTTGGATCCTGAAATTTATTTAACAATCAGTGCAACGACAAAATCGCGTGACATTGCAAATATAATCAGAAATTACGAACCGTTTGGGTATAAATCTGTAATTATTACAAAATGCGATGAATCAGATCAGTATGGAAATATAATCAGTGTTTTGCATGAAAAACGAAAATCTGTGGCTTATGTTACAAACGGTCAAAATATTGCACGAACAATTCAAAAAGCTTCTGTAGTTGATTTTTTAATCAGATTGGAAGGTTTTAAAATAGATAGAGTTCATATCGAAGATATTTTTGGAGAAAATTAGTATGGAAGAACAGGCAGAAGGATTACAAGAATTATTAGGAATTTCAAATTCGCAATCATCTCAAAAACAAAATCAGAAAGGTGAACATTCTACACGAATTATCGCGATTACAAGCGGAAAAGGCGGCGTTGGAAAAACTAATATTTCTGTAAATATGGCAATCGCTTATGCTCAACTCGGAAAAAAAGTTATTCTTATAGATGGCGATTTAGGAATGGCGAATGTTAATGTTTTGTTGAATGTCGTTCCTCAGTATAATTTAATGCATGTAATCAATAAAAAAAAGACGATGAAAGAAATTATTCTCGACACTGAATTCGGAATTAAATTTATTGCCGGGGCAAACGGATTTTCAAAAATCGCAAATCTTTCTGTGGAAGAACTTGAATATTTTGCAAAACAGTTCAGCACACTCGGAAACGCGGACATTATCATTATTGATACTGGAGCCGGAATTGCAAATAATGTCTTACAATTTGTTGCCGCGGCTGATGAAGTTTATGTTGTTACAACTCCAGAACCAACTGCAATCACCGATGCATACGGAATTATTAAAATCATTACAACAGAAATCGTAGATCATCCTGTAAATTTAAAACTTTTGGTAAATCGTGTTCATTCCGCAGATGAAGGAAAACGAATTTCTGAGCGAATTATTACAATCGTTGGGCAATTTTTAGGCTATAAAGTTGATTATATTGGCTTTGTTTATGAAGATGCTGCGGTTCAGGCTGGCGTTATCAGGCAAAAACCGTTTATGATTGTAAATCCGACTTCAAAACCTTCAATTTGTTTAAAACACATTGTCGGTAGAATCGAAAAAACTGAAGCCCCGGAAAACGAAGGCGTTTCAACTTTCTTAAAAAAATTTTTAGGAAAAAAATCTAAATAATGGTAAAAAATGAAAAAGATAAAATTTGTTGTTGCTTTTAGCTTAATCGGATTTCTTTTTTCTCTTGTAATCGGACTTTATTCTCGCGGGGTGGGAACTTCTTGGGCATTTTTGCGGGCATTTTTGTTTGCACTTTTGTTTGCGGGATTAGGATTTCTTCTTTCAGTTTTATTTGAAAAATTTGTTGATTCAGAAGTTGCAGACGATGGCCTTTCTCCTTCTTCTTCGGAAATGGGGCAAAAAGTTGATCTTGTAACTCCGGATGAGCCACTTAGCGTTGACGATAATGCTTCTTCTTTTTCGGTTGGTTCAAAACATCAAATGTTGAACAATGAAGATTATTACAGTCCAAAAGATGAATCTGGTGATTCTAATATGGAAGAAAATCAAAATCAGAGTGCACCAGAATCAAATTTTTCTACGGGGCAAAATGAAAATCAGACTGAACAAAAAACGCCACAGCAAATTATTGCAGAACAAAATGCAAAAGCCTTAAATCAGGGCACGGTTCAAA
>CAVHIX010000026.1:0-11979 GCA_963636135.1 Anaerovoracaceae bacterium | reverse complement strand
AATATTTCAAATTTTAATCAAACTGAAGATGCCAAAAATCAAACTGACGCTCAAAGTGGATTTATTCCGATTTCACTTCAGGAAAATGCACAAAATATTTCGAGTGTGGAAGCAAAACCAAAATCAGATTATTTAAAAGATTCAGGCGAATCTGAAGTAAAAACTGATGATTCTGAATTGGATGCGTTACCAGATTTACAGGAATTGCAGGAAATTTCAGAAGAAACTGCTGGCGAACAAGATCAGGCGAGCGAAACTTTTGAAGAAGTTGCAAAATCTGTAAAATCTACTACAAATTTCAATGAAGGACAGGATGTTTCGTTAATAGCAAAGGCAATCAGCACAGTTCTTACCAAAGATAGATAAAAATAAATTGAAATATAAAAAATCTGTGATATAATGGAAGAAGCGAAAGTTGTTTTACAACGGGTGAGGCGTATGGAAGAGAAAGAAGTAAAAACTTCAATAAATGACAGTAGAGAAGAAGATTTACTCTGGGAAGAATTTAAAAAAACTAAATCCGCAAAATTACGGGATAAATTTATACGTCAGTATATGCCTCTTGTAAAATATGTTGCAGGAAAACTCGCAACCGGAATGCCAAATTGTATAGAATTTGAAGATTTAGTTGGATACGGTCAGTTTGGACTTTTAGATGCAATCGGACGATATGATATTGCAAAAGGTGTAAAGTTTAAAAGTTATGCAGTAACTAGAATCCGTGGCGCAATGTTCGATGAATTAAGGCAGATTGACTGGGTTCCTCGTTCTGTTCGTCAAAAATCGCGTGAAATTGAAGACACAATTGTAACTTTGGAATCTCGTTTAGGTCGAATGGCAAGTGATTCTGAAATTGCAAAAGCTATGAATATTCCGGAAGATGAATATCACAAAACGCTTATGAAAGTTTCCGGAACGAGTGTTTTATCTTTAAATGAAGTTTGGTATTCTTCTGATGATAATGATAATATGTCGATTGGGGATAGCATTGAATCTCCAAACAGTTTAAATCCGGATGTAATTGCCGAACGCGAAGAAGTAAAAAAAGTAATTGTAAATGCAATAAATGAACTTCCAGAAAAAGAAAAAATGGTAATCGTTTTGTATTACCACGAAGATTTAACTTTTAAAGAAATTGGCGAAGTTCTTCAGGTTAGTGAATCGCGTATTTCTCAGCTTCATGCAAGCGCGAATCATCATTTAAGGGCAAAACTTACAAATATGCGAAAAGGAATTCTTTAAGTTAATGGTAACTTTAGACCAAATTCGTGATGAAATAAAAAGTCGCCTCGAAATCGATAAAGAAATTCACAGTGTTTCTGTTCGTGCGGATTCTATTGAAGAAGCTTTGGCGGATGCGGCTGTTCAGCTTGAAACAAAAACTCAAAATCTTGAATATGAAGTTGAAGAAAAGGGCAGTGCTGGTTTTTTAGGAATTGGTAAGAAGCCTTGGCTTTTAAAAATTTATCAGAGTGCAGAAAGTATCGCAAAAAAAATGCGTGAAAAAGATTCTGAAATGTTTGGCGAAAATAATTTTGGTGAAAATGAAGTTTTCGTAAACAAAGATGGAGTTTATTATGTTCACAAATTTGCTTCTTCTTTAAAGTTGAAAGTTATTCTTCCAGTTGGAAATGGGCGCCCTGTAGATTTAAAAGATGTTTTATCTTCTGTAAAAAGTCAGGATGTCACAGATTTTGACCGCGAATTAATTGTAAAATATGTAAAAAACGGAACTAATGGCGATTATGAAACGATTGGTTCTTATAATCATGTTGCTATGGCAGATGCGAGCGTTTCTGTTGAAGTTTCAAAAGATGAAATGCACGGTTTAATCACTGTAACTCCTCCGGGGGAAGGCGGTTCTGAAGCAACTTTTGATTTGATTAAGCGAACTTTAAAAGCTGAAGGAATTATTCACGGAATAAACGACGAAAAAATCATAGAATTTATAGACAATCCGATTTACGGAACGCCGGTTGAAGTTGCATCGGGAACTGAACCAGAAAACGGAAAAGATTCTTATGTTGATTACAAATTTGAAACTGATGTTACAAAACTTCAGGCCCAGGTTTCTGATGATGGAAATGTCGATTTTAAGGAACAAAATAAAATTCAGAATGTAATTGCCGGTCAAACTTTGGCAGTTTTTGTTGCCGCCACTCGTGGAAAAGTCGGAAAAACGCTGTATGGGCACATTCTTGAGTGTCGCGACGGAAGAAATTCAAGTATTTCTCTTGGAAAAAATGTTGAATTTGCAAAGGATAAAGTTACAATTATCGCTCAAATAAATGGCCAAGTTCTTTTGGAGCATGATAGAATTACTGTTGTTCCGGTTTTAACGCTTGACGCTGTAAATATTAAAACTGGAAATATTACATTCTTGGGAACTGTTATTGTTAAAGGCAATGTTGAAGACGGATTTTCGATTGATGCTAAAGGTGGAGTCGATATTGGCGGAACCGTTGGAAAATCTACAATCTTAGCTGAGGGCGACATTGTAATTCATCAGGGTGTTTTTGGAAAAGACGAAGGTTATATCAAGGGAAAATCTCTTTGGGGAAAATTTTTACAGTCAACAAAAATTGAAGTTGAAGAAAATGTAATTGCAACTGACAGTTTAATGAACTGCGAAGTTACCGCAATGAAAAATATTGTTTTGTTTGGTAAAAAGGCCCAGATTACTGGCGGTTCGTATTTTGCAACCGAAGAAATTTGTGCGCGAACTGTAGGAAGTATTGGTGGTGCTGAAACTGTTTTGAGCGTTGGTGTCGATCCTCGTGCAAAAAAAGAACTTGATTCTCTACAGGATCAGGTTGCGGATTTAATGAAGGAACTTGAAAAAATCGAACTTGATATTTCGACCCTTGAAAATCAAAAAAAGATTCGAAAAATGCTTTCTGCAGAAAAAGAACAGAATCTTGCAAAATTTACGGAACGAAAAGATGAAATTTGTTCAACTTCTCAAAAAATGAATGCCAGAATCGACGAACTTCAGCAGCATTTACGCGATTTAAAATCAGTTGGAAAAGTTAAAGTTGAAGGCACGATTTACGCCGGGGCAAAAATTTATGTTCGTGATGCGTTAGACGAAGTTGTAACTGATGTAAAAAATCTTACTTTTTATTATGAAGACGGATTTATAAAACGCGGAAAATATGAAAGTCCAAGTATAAATCCTAAAAAAGGCCCTGAAGGATATACGAATTAAATGGCAGTTTCCCCACTTGATTTGCAAACGATGTATTCTCAGATTGATAATGTTGCACGGCAGGCGAATTATCTTCAGCAGGGGATAAAAAATGCAGAAACGATTCAGCAGGAAAATGCTTTAAAACAAAATCTTGAAAATGCCCAAAAAGTTCAAAGTTCTGCAGAAGGTGCAAAATCAGGTTCAAATGCAAATGGCGGGCAAAAAAGATTTTATAAAAATCCCCCAAAAAAAGAACAAGAAAATAAAGATGAAGAGCATCATTATCCAAAAGAACGGAATTTAGGGAATTTTGTAGATATAATGAGGTAAAAATGACAATTCTTGCAATTGTTTTAATTTTAATAAATCTTGGATTATGGTTTATTTTTCTCATAAAGTTTAAAAGTTTGTTCAGTACGGATGATGTAATTGAAAAAACTCGTTCTGAAATGGAAAAACTTGTAAAAGACATAAATCATAACGCGGAAACAAATATAAATCTGATTGAAGATCGAATTCGAAAATTAAAATCGATTGTAAAAGAATCAGATTTAAAATTGCAGCAGATAGAAACGCGCCTTAGCCTTTTGAATAAGCAGGTTGGCGATTCTCTTCAAAAATCGCCGAAAAAAAATGCGTTCCCTGTAAATGAAAAAGAGGCTGCTTCAAAATATATAAAAAATCGTTTTGAAAATGGAAATGCAAGTTATTCTGTTACAAAAGACGGATTAAAATACGCCGATAAGCAAAAAACGCTGTTTGATGAAGAAAATCAAAATCCGATGATTGATACAAAAGTTCAGATGAATGTAAATTCTTCCGGGGATTCGTATGCTGAAATTCCGTTAGTTGAGCCGCGTGGTTTTGAATTTGAAGTAATTTCTCAAAATCAGGATTCAAATCAAAATCAAAATGAAAATCCTGAAGAAGAATCTTCTGTAGATTTAAAAGAAAAAGTTATTCAGTTGTACAATCAGGGTGAGCCTTTAGAGCAGATTGCGCAAAAACTTTCTCTTTCACCGGCAGAAGTTCAGTTCGTTTTGGATTTTATTTAGGCTAAAAATCGTATTTTCTTCTATTATAATATATTGCTATAATTTCCTATTTTGTTATTTTTTTTCCTTGAAAAATTGAGAGTTTGATTTTATATTTAATGTATATATTTTTGTATTATTTAAGTGGGGTATAAATGGACTGTCAGATACAAGAGTTAATTGATAAAATCAAAAAAGATGGCGTTTCAACTGCTGAACAAAAAGCTGCTGAAATTATTAGCGAAGCAGAAAAAAAAGCTGCTTCAATCGTTGAAAATGCAGAAAAAAAATCAGATGAATTGATTAAAAATGCAAAAACTGAAATTGCTCGTCTAGAAAAAGCTAGCGAAGATGCAATCGTTCAGGCTTGCAGAAATATGCTTTTAAGTTTTAAAGATTCTTTAATTGGCGAACTTGATAAAATTGTACAATCTGAATGTGCGTCTTCATATTCAAAAGATGTTTTATTAAAACTTGTTCCAGAAACGGTAAAAGCATGGACAAAAAATTCAGAAGTTAATGAACTTTCAGTTTTGTTGAGCGAAAAAGATTTATCATCATTAGAAGATAATTTGAAATCAGCCTTAAAAGAAGAAATTGCAAAAGGCCTTGTATTGAAAGCAGACAAAACTTTGTCAAACGGATTTAGAATTGGAATCAAGAATGGTCAAGCATATTATGATTATTCAGCAGAATCAGTTGCAGATTTATTCGCAAATTATTTAAATCCTAGAGTTGCTTCTTTAATGAAGGAAGCTTCAAAGGAATAATAGTGAGTAAACAATATTATCTTGTTTCGCAGCTCCCGGATATTTCTGCTGCTGGGGAAAAATCTACGCTGCCAATAACAGAAAAATATTTTAGAGATCTTTGTTCCCGTTTTTTAGATTCAAAATCACAGGAAATCGTAAATCAACTAAAATTGGAAGCGCCTCGTTTTGCAAAAAAAACAGGTTCTAATTTTCTTGATAAGTGGTATGAAAATGAACGCGCTCTTCGTTTTGCGTTGAGTCAGGTTCGTGCCCAAAAAATGAAAAAAGACGCTCAAACTGGGGCGGTGGTTATCAGTGCTGACATTGTTCAGACTGCTCGTACTGCCGTTGGAATGGATAGCCCTTTGAGTGCGGAACAATATCTTTTTGAATATAGAATTTCTGTTTTAAATAATCTTCAACCGTTAGATAATTTTTCGTTAGATTATGTTCTAGCTTACGGAATTAGATTGTTATTAATTGAAAGAATGAAAAAGTTTGACAAAGTTCGGGGAACTGAATCTTATCACAAACTTTACGAATCAATACTTGATGGAGATCGATAATGACTGATACAAAAGGAAAAGTTGTCGGCATCAATGGTAATATGGTTTCTGTTGAATTCGATGGAAATATTACTATGAATGAAGTTGCTTACGTTCTTGTTGAAGGTAAAAAACTTCGTGGTGAAGTTATCCGTATTCGTGGTAATGTAGCCCAGATGCAGATTTTTGAAATGACACAAGGAATCAAAGCCGGAGATACTGTAGAATTTACGGGAAATCTTTTGTCCGCATTGTTGGGCCCTGGTTTGCTTGGTCAGATTTATGATGGTTTGCAAAATCCGCTTCCACTCGTTGCAGAAAAGGCTGGATTCTTCCTTGAAAGAGGTGTTTATGTTGATCCGCTTTCTAAAACTGCAAAATGGGATTGGACTCCTTCTGTAAAAGTTGGGGATACAGTTCTTCGTGGGGATCCAATCGGTTCTGTTCCGGAAGGCCCTTTCACTCATAAAATTCTTGTTCCGTTCGGATTTTTAGGCTCTTATATTGTAAAATCTGTTACTCCAAGCGGAAGTTATACAATTGAAGATACTGTTGCAGTTGTTACAGATGAAAAAGGAAACGATCACGAATTGAAAATGGCTTTTGAATGGCCTGTAAAACGCGCCGTTGATTGTTATGCTGAACGATTGGCCCCAACAGAAACAATGGTTACAAAAACTCGTTTGATTGATACATTCTTCCCGGTTGCAAAGGGGGGAACTTACTGTATTCCTGGTCCTTTTGGTGCTGGAAAAACTGTAATTCAGCATACGACTTCAAAATATGCAGATGTTGATATTGTAATTATTGCTGCCTGTGGTGAACGCGCCGGTGAAGTTGTAGAAACAATTAAAGAATTCCCGGAATTAAAAGATCCTAGAACTGGCGAATCTTTGATGAAACGAACAATCATCATTTGTAATACATCTTCAATGCCTGTTGCAAGCCGTGAAGCATCTGTTTACACCTCTGTAACTTTGGCTGAATATTATCGTCAGATGGGATTGCATGTTTTGCTTCTTGCAGATTCTACTTCTCGTTGGGCACAGGCTCTTCGCGAAATGTCTGGTCGTTTGGAAGAAATTCCTGGGGAAGAAGCATTCCCGGCTTACCTTGAATCTTATATTGCCGCTTTCTATGAACGAGCAGGTTATGTTCGTCTTCGAGATGGTTCAAAAGGCTCTGTTACAATTGGTGGAACAGTTTCTCCGGCCGGCGGTAACTTTGAAGAACCGGTTACTCAGGCAACATTAAAAGTTGTTGGTGGTTTCCATGGATTAACTCGTGAAAGATCTGATGCACGAAAATTCCCTTCAATCGATCCAATCGCTTCTTGGTCAAAATATAAAGGTGTAATTGCTGAACCAAAAGTTACTTTTGCGCGAAATCTTTATAAACAGGGCGTAGAAGTAAATCAGATGATGAAAGTTGTTGGTGAAGAAGGTACTTCAACAGAAGATTTCGTTTTGTATCTTAAATCTGAATTTCTTGATTCGGTTTATTTCCAGCAGAACTCATTTGATGAAGTTGATGCCGCTGTTAGTGTTGAACGACAAAATTATGTTTTCAATAAAGTTTTAACAGTTTTAGGTTCAGATTTTGCACTTGAAAATAAAGATGAAGCTCGTTCTTTCTTTAATCAGATTAGACAGAAATTTGTAGACTGGAATTATATTTCAGAAAAAACTGCAGAATATAAGTCAAAAGAAAAAGAAATTGACGAACTTTATGCTTCAAAAAGCGGAACTTTATCTCAAAAAGTTGCAAGCTTACTCAAGGATGGTGAATAATGAATAAAGTTTATAGTAAAATTGAATCCATCGTTGGTTCGGTAATCACTGTAAAAGCTGACAATGTTGCTTATGGTGAATTGGCAGAAATTGAAACTCAGTACGGAAAATCTTTGGCAGAAGTAAATAAAATTGATGGCGATATTGTTTCGCTTCAGGTTTTTGCGGGTGGCCGAGGTGTTTCAACAGGTGATCATATTAAATTTTTAGGTCACCGAATGGAAGTTTCTTTCAGTGAAAATCTTTTGGGCCGAATTTTTAATGGTTCTGCTCAGCCTCGCGATAATGGTCCGGCTTTAACTGATAATCTTGTTGCAATTGGTGGGCCTTCTGTAAATCCATCAAAACGAATTATGGCACGACGAATGATTCGTACCGGAATTCCGATGATTGATATGTTCAATACTTTGGTTGTTTCTCAAAAATTGCCAATCTTTTCTATTTCTGGTGAACCTTACAATCAGCTTTTGGCGCGAATTGCTATGCAGGCTGAAGTTGATGTAATCGTTTTAGGCGGAATGGGATTAAAATACGACGATTATTTGTACTTCAAGGAAACTCTTGAAAATGGTGGGGCCCTTTCAAAAACTGTAATGTTTATGCATACGGCTGCAGACCCAACTGTAGAATGTCAAAAAATTCCAGATCTTTCACTTGCAGTCGCTGAACAGTTTGCACTTCAGGGAAAAGATGTTTTGGTTCTTTTAACTGATATGACAAACTTTGCCGATTCAATGAAGGAAATTGCCATCACTCAGGAACAGGTTCCTTCAAATCGTGGTTACCCTGGAGATTTGTATTCTCAGCTTGCAAGCCGATACGAAAAAGCTGTTGACTTTGATAATGCTGGTTCTGTTACAGTTTTAGCCGTAACAACAATGCCAGGGGATGATGTAACTCATCCGGTTCCAGATAACACAGGTTACATTACAGAAGGTCAGTATTACTTAAAAGGCGGAAGAATTGAACCTTTCGGATCTCTTTCTCGTCTTAAACAGAATGTAAATAGTTCTACCCGCGATGATCACCGTGCTTTAATGGATGGTATGATTCGTCTTTATGCAAATTACAAAGATACCCTTGAAAAGAAATCAATGGGATTTAATATGAGCGAATGGGATGAAAAACTTTTGAAATATGGTCAGGAGTTTGAATCTGAATTAATGGATCTTTCTAAAAATATTTCTTTGGAAGAAGCATTGGACACTGGTTGGAAAATTTTAGCTGATTGTTTTGATCCTTCTGAATGTGGATTAAAATCTGCATTGGTAGAAAAATATTGGCCAAAAAATTAATCTTTGAGGAAACTGTATGGCAAAAATAAAGCTGACTAAAAACGAGCAGAAAGTTCAGAAAGACGCGCTAAAAATGTATCAGCGCTACCTTCCGACTTTAACGCTTAAAAAACAGCAGCTCCAGACAGAAATTCGTACTATAGAACTAAAAGCTAAAGAAGTTCGTTCTCAAAAATTAAAATTAGAAAAAGAATTTGATGAATGGATTTCAGTTTTTGGTGAAGAAGATGCGTTCAAACCTGAAATGGTAAAAGTGAGCAATATTAAAAAGGGATTTGGAAATATTGCTGGCGTAAAAATTCCGGTTTATGAAGGCGCAGATTTTTCCCGTGGCGATTACGATTTATACGAAACTCCTTTATGGATTGATTTGGCTGCTGACCGTATGGAAAAGGCATTGTCTTTGGATTTAGAGGCTGAAGTTTTAGATGAACAAGTTCGGCTTTTATCGCAGGAATTAAAATCTACTTCGCAAAGAGTAAATCTTTTTGAAAAAGTAAAAATCCCTGAAACAAAGGCAAATATTAAAAAGATTTCAGTTTATCTGGGTGATGAACAAGTTGCTGCCGTAGTTCGAAGTAAAATTTCAAAGAAAAAACTTCAATCTGCTTCAGTGGCAAAAAAGGAGGCTTCTGAATGATTGTACAGATGAAAAAAGTCTCTATCGTTGTTTTAAATAACGAGCGAAAAGAAGCACTTAAAAAACTGAAAAAAGTTGGAGTTGTTCATTTAGAGGAACTTGAAGGTTCTGGCGAACAGTTGGCGCGTTATAAAGAAGCGTCGAATAATGCCTTGCTTTCAGTTTCGATTTTAAGTGAAATAAAACTTCCTAAAAAGCACGAAAAACCGCAAAATCTTTCGTGTGAACAAGCTGTTGAAAAATGTAGTGAAGTTATAAATCTTTCAGAAGAAAAAAAACGGCTTTATGAAGAAATTTCGTCTGATTCTTTGGAATTGGATCGTCTTTCTGCGTGGGGTAGTGTAAATCCTGCAGATTTTAAATATCTTGAAGAAAAAAATATTTCTTTGAGAATGTTTGAAATCCCGGAAGAAAAATACAAAACTTTAGATGATACTGTAAAAACTGTTTTTGTAAATTCTTCTAAAAAAATTACTCGTTTTTTGCTTGTAAATGGCGGAAAAGATCGCCTAGAAAGTTTACCTCCAGACGCATTTGAGATTTCTCTTCCTGAATATTCAACTGATTTTATTCAGAAACGAATTGAATCGAATAAACAGAAAATTGTTCAGATTGATAAAAATTTACAGAATCTTGCAATTTATATTCCAGAAATTGAAAAATTGCAGAAAACTTTAGAAAAAGACATTCAGTTTGAAACAATTTATTCTGGAATGAACCGCGAAGATGAAGGAAAATCTTCAGATCTTGCATGGATTTCAGGTTTTGTTCCGGTTGATTCGTTAGAAAATCTAAAAAATGCTGTAAAACAAAATGCCTGGGCAATGGCGATTTCTGATCCAACTGAAGAAGATAATGTTCCTACAAAATTGAAAAACAATAAATTTGTAAGTTTGATTTATCCGCTTACAGATTTTTTGGGAACAGTTCCAGGGTATCACGAATATGATATTTCAGGTTGGTTCCTTTTGTTCTTTACAATCTTCTTTGGAATGATTTTTGGCGATGGCGGTTACGGACTTTTAGTTACGATTGCTGCCTTGATAATGGTATTTGTGGGGCTTAAAAAGCAGAAAAAAGTTTCTCCGATGGCGGGCTTGATGCTTTTACTTGGATTTGCAACCGTTGTCTGGGGAACTGTAACTTGCACATGGTTCGGGCTTACTCCTGAACAGCTTCCATCGTGGTTGGTTTCACTTTCTGTTCCGCCGATTTCAAATGCCTATGACGATGTTTTGTGGATTCCGTTCTGGAGAAACGATACGGCAACTGGCACTTTGACTACGGCACAGAATTTGCAGATTTTCTGTTTTACTCTTGCGTTGCTTCAGCTTTCTGTTGCGCATTTTAAGGGAATTGCAAAAAATCTTCGTGAAAAATCGTTAAAAATGATTGGGGAACTTGGTTCGCTTTTACAACTTTGGGGAATGTTCTATGTTGTTCTTTCTATGGTTGTAAGTTCTAGCGTATTTAGTTTTTCAGAAAAAATTTACGGACTTCCGATTGGAACTATTTCAATTGCGTTAGTCGCTTTCGGTTTTGCGTTAAGTTTCATCTTCAGTAATTATGAAGGAAATTTAGGTGAATCAGTTATGGCGAGCGTAAAAGGAATTATTTCAGTTCTTTTGGGCGTTGTAAATGTTTTTTCAGATATCGTTTCTTACATTCGATTGTGGGCAGTTGGCTTAGCTGGCGCCGCAATTTCAAATACAGTAAATTCAATGGCGGGCCCTCTTTTAGGTCATGCGATTATGTTTATTGCGTTTGTAATTTTAATCGTATTTGGTCACGGATTAAATATGATTTTGAACCTTCTTTCTGTAATCGTTCACGGTGTCAGATTGAATACTCTCGAATTTTCAACACATTTGGGAATGTCTTGGTCAGGTTTTAAATACAATCCTTTCTCAGAAAAGGAATAAAATAAAAAATAAAATAATAGGAGAATATTATGGATTTTAATTTTGGAATGTTAGGTGCTGCACTTTGTATGGGTATTGCTGCTATTGGTTCAGCAATCGGAATTGGTATTGCCGGTCAGGGAGCAATTGGAGCTTGGAAACGATGTTATGTAAATAATAAACCGGCTCCATTCATTCTTACAGTTTTTGCCGGTGCACCTTTAACACAGACAATTTATGGTTTTCTTTTGATGCAGCAGATGGCTTCGTCTACAAAAAATCCTGGATTCCTTTTGGGACTTGGTATCGCTTCTGGTTTGGCAATGTGTTTTTCTGCTATCGCTCAGGGCCAAGCTGGTGCTGCCGGTTCTGATGCTCTTGGTGAAACAGGAAAAGGTTTTGCTCAGTACATCATGGTTGTAGGTCTTTGTGAAACAGTAGCTTTGTTCGCAATGGTATTCTCAATGATTGTTTGCTAAGCTGAATAAAATTTAATTTTTACCGGAATATTTTTATTCCGGTTTTTTTATGCCCTTTAAAATTTCAAAATTTTCTTTTTGAAGTTCTAAAAAAGATTTTTCATTAAGCGATTTTTGTGTGTACGGAAGAAGAAAAAGAATTTTTGTGTTCGGATTTTTATTTTTTATTATATCAAGGATTTTTTTATTGGTGTTTTTAAAAGCAAAAACGGATTTTATATTATTTTTACTTATAAAATTTGAAATTTTTGAAACCGAAAGATAATTTATTTCTGAATTTTTTTTATTTGTTAAAGATTTCGATTTTAATCCGTAATCTGAAAAAGTTTTTTCAAAAGGGGAATAATCTAAAA
>CAVHIX010000025.1:0-14568 GCA_963636135.1 Anaerovoracaceae bacterium | reverse complement strand
TGACATTGATTTGATTGCAGAAAATCGTTATGCAGATTTTTCGGAACTTTGTTATGCGGCGTTGGCCTATGAATCTCAAAATGAAATGCAAAAATCAGACGATGTGAAAAAAGTCCTTTTAAAATATATAAAAGAAACATCGCGCGGGGTTGATATTACAAATCTTTCAAAAGATTATAGATGGTCTTGGTATTCTGATTCGCAAACTGAAAATCTTGCGCTTGCGTTGATGTATTTTTCAAAAAATGATACGGAAGCGGGCCTATCTTCAAAAATTTTACATTCTATTTTGAGCCATGAAAGTGCCAAAAAAGGATATTTTAAATCTACGAGTGGAACGGCTAGGGTTTTTGTTGCGGTAGATTCTTATATTCGTGAAAAAAATCTTGAAAACACTGATTTTACATCAGAAGCGATTTTTGGCGAAAACAGTCTAGGTTCTTATAAATTTGACGGGCTTTCAACGCCGGCTACAACAATTAAGGCAGATTTTTCAACGGACATTATAAAAAATCTTTCAAAAGATACGGATGTTCCGCTTAAAATTAAAAAAGATGGCACGGGATTTTTGTATTACACGCTTTTGATGAAATATGAACTTCCGATTGAACAGCAGATTGCCCGCGACGAAGGAATTTCTGTTTTTAATCAGATTGTTGATATTGAAAGCGGAAAAATTGTCACGAATAATACTCTTGAATCCGGAAAAACTTATAAAATGGTTGTAAATGTTTCTTCTACAAAAAATCGGGATTTTGTGGCTTTGCGAGTTCCGATTCCGGGTGGAGCTGAAATTTTGAATGCTGATTTTGCAACGACAGGTGAAATTATAGAAAAATCTCAAAAAAATGGCGAAGAAATTGAAGAATCAGAAATTTCTCTTTCAAATCAGGAAATTTACGACAATGAAGTTCAGTATTTCTGGGATTCGTTCTATAAAGGTGCAAAAACTGTAGAATTCTATTTTAGGGCAACTCGAAAGGGCACTTTTAATACGCCTTCAGTTCAGGCTGAATGTATGTACGAGGAAGAAATTTTTGGAAGAACGAAGGGAAATGTCTGGAAAATCAAATAAAAAAATGAAAATCCGGATTTTAAAAATTTTAATTTCTGGGTTTTCGTTTTTGCTTTTATGTTTTTTGCTTTTGCGGTTTATTCCTGTAAAAAATCTTTCAAAATTTTGTGAACGGCAGAATTCAACGCGATTTTACGATTATAAAAAGAATTTAATTTCAATTTTGATTTTGGACGACGGATTACAGCGCGAATATTTTCCGATTGAAGAAATTCCGAGTCAGATTCAAGAAATTTTTATTTTAGCGGAAGACAAAAATTTTTATTCTCATTGCGGATTTGATTTAAAGGCAATTTTTCGGGCGTTCAGGCAAAATTCCGAGCAGAAAAAAACTGTAAGCGGCGCGTCAACGATTACAATGCAGCTTGTTCGGATGATTTTTCCGCGAAAAGAAAAAGTTACGGTTTTTACAAAAATAAAGGAATGTTTTATCGCGTTCAGGCTTGAATTTCAGCTTTCAAAAAAAAAGATTTTGGAATTATATTTAAATAATTTGCCTTTTGGAAATCAGATTGAAGGAATCGGTTCTGCTTCGAGAATATTTTTTTCAAAAAATCTTGAAAATCTTTCTACTTCGCAGATTTTGTCGCTTGCAGTTGTTCCGCGTCGTCCTTCGTTTTATTCGCCTTTAGTAAATCCTGAAAATTCGTATGAAGCGGCAATGAAAATCGCACAAAATTTTAATTTTTCGGTTTCAAAAGAAGAATGGATTTTGGAAACATCGCCAAAAAAGTTTAAGAATGTGCAAAATGCGCCTCATTTCATAAATTTTATAAAAAATAGATACGCTGAAAAGAAAAAAATTATTCCGAATGAATTAAATCTTTCGTTTGATTTGGAATTAAATTCTTTGATTGAAAAAACGCTTTTGGAGCAGCTTGAAAAATTTTCAGATTCGAGAATTCAAAATGGGGCTGTTCTGGCGTTTGAAAATAAAACTGGGCTTGTAAAGGCCTGGTGCGGAAATCCAAATTTTTTCAGTGAAAATTCTGGGCAAGTTGATGGTGTTATAAAAAAGCATCAGTCGGGCTCTTCTTCAAAACCATTTTTGTATGCGTTGGCCCTTGAAAACGGTTACAAGCCGAATCAGGTTTTGGCGGATATTCCAAAAGATTTTGGCGGGCAGAATGTTTATGTTCCGCTTAATTTTAATAATCGCTACAATGGGCCGCAGATGATGCGAGTTTGCCTTGCGTCAAGCCTTAATATTCCGGCGGTTGACATTTTGTATCATCTTGGAGTTGATAAATATTTTGATTTTCTACTTAAGGCACATTTTTCATCTTTAAATGGAACGCGGGAAAAAACGGGCCTTTCGCTTGCTCTTGGAAGCAATGAAGTTTCACTTTTGGAATTGACCCGGGCGTTCAGTATTTTTGTAAACGATGGGATTTTAAAAGAAGTGATTGTGGAAAGTGGCGAATATGATGAAAAATCTTTTAGGCGGATTATAAAAAAAGATACTGCCCGAGTGATTTCAGATTTTTTGTCGGATAAAAGTGCGCAGAGCCTTGGTTTTGGAAACGCAAAAGTTTTTTCTACGAATTATCCTTCGATTTTTAAAACGGGAACGGCAAATCAGTTTCAGGATATAATTTCGCTTTGTTCGACTTCGGGGTATACTGTTGGCGTTTGGATGGGAAATTTGAACGGCGAAACAGTAATTAAAAAAACGGGAAGTTCGATTCCGGCGTATGTTTGCAGAGTGGTTCAGGATTATTTAACGCAAAACGGAACAAAAAAAGATGTCTGTACGGAATTTTTGGCGCCAGATTCTTATAAAAAAGTGAAAGTTTGCGCTTTGAGCGGATTAAGGCCTTCAAAAAATTGTGTGAATTTAAAATCTGAATATATTGAAAATTATTCCGGAGATGGAGAAAAAAATCTTAAAATTTGTTCTTGGCATTACAAAGATGGAAAAAATGTAAAAGTAAAATATCCGTCTGAATTTCAGCATTGGGCGAGCGGAAAAAATATTAACAGTTTAAAAATCCGTACAAAATCAAATGAGCCTTTAAAAATCCTTTACCCGACCGATAATGCCGTTTTCTTTTTGGACGATTCGATTCCAAAAAATGTTCAAAAAATTACGATTCTGTGTAGCGGCGGAAAAGAAAATAAAACTTTTTCATATTTGGACGGTTCTTTTTTTGAATCTACGGAAGGAAATCAGGCATTTACGATAAATCTTCAAAAAGGTGAACATAAATTTTGTGTTGTAAACGGTTCTGAAAAAAGTGAAATCAGCTTTTGTGTAAAATAAATAATAATGACTAAAAATTCAAAATGAAGTATAATGTTTCAAATTATTTTAATGAGGTTTTATTATGGCAAAAGATAAAGTAATTTTAGCTTATTCTGGTGGACTTGACACAACTGTTATCATTCCATGGTTAAAAGAAAATTACGATTATGATGTAATTGCAGTTTGTATCGATGTAGGTCAGGGCGACGACTGGGCTTCTATCAAGTCTCGTGCATTAAAAACTGGTGCATCTGCCTGCTATGTTGTTGATGCAAAACAGGAATATATTGAAGAATACATTTGGCCGGCTTTAAAAGCAAATGCAGTTTACGAAGACGAATATCTTTTAGGAACTTCAACTGCTCGTCCTTTAATCGGAAAAATCTTAGTAGAATATGCTCGTCAGGAAAAGGCTGTTGCAATTTGTCACGGCGCTACAGGAAAAGGAAATGACCAGGTTCGTTTTGAACTTGCAATCAAAGCTTTTGCCCCAGATTTGAAAGTAATCGCTGCTTGGCGTGATGATAAATGGAATATGGATAGTCGCGAAGCTGAAATTAAATATCTTGAAGATCGTGGACTTGAAGTTCCAATGAAAAAAGATCAGAGTTACAGTCGCGATGAAAATATTTGGCATCTTTCTCACGAAGGCCTTGAACTTGAAAAAACTGAAAATGAACCGAATTACAAACATATGCTTAAAAATACGACTGTTCCAGAAGAAGCCCCAGAAGAAGGCGAATATGTTACAATCGATTTTGAAAAAGGAATTCCGGTTGGCCTAAACGGAAAAAAAATGAGCGCTCTTGATCTTTTAACTGAATTGAATTTAATCGGTGGAAGAAATGGCGTAGGCCTTGTTGATATTTGTGAAAACCGTTGTGTTGGAATGAAGAGCCGTGGCGTTTATGAAACTCCAGGTGGAGCAATTCTTTATTTCGCTCACAGAATGATGGATCACATTTGTCTTGACCGCGAAACTTATCACTTTAAACAGCAAATTTCTTTAAGAATGGCAGAATTAATCTACGATGGAAAATGGTTTACAACATTGATGGATTCTTGTATGGCATTCGTTGATAAAGCTGAAGAAACTGTAACAGGTTGGGCAAAAGTAAAAGTTGTAAAAGGCGCAATTCGTGGTGCTGGTTCTGGTTCAAAATATAGTTTGTACAACGAATCAATTGCATCTTTCACAACCGGCGAACTCTACAACCACAAAGACGCCCAAGGCTTCATAACATTATTCGGCCTCCCACTAAAAGTCCGCGCAATGATGGAGCAACAAGTTGGGGAAGGCCAAGCGATCGCTGAAAGCAAAAGCCTAAAGAAACGCCCAACTGAGTAAAGTAAATATTGTGTCATTCCGGGCTTGTTCCGGAATCTGTAAAAGATTCTGAAATGAATTTGAAATTACAGAATTTTAAGGTCATCTAGGCTATATTTTAGTCATGGATGGCCTTTTTTAATTTAAAAACATTTTTCAAGAATGTCTTTGTCTAATCCGTCTTTGATGGTAAGGCTTCCGACTGCAAAATAAATTATTCCGCCGGCTAAAAGGCCCCACACAACTGCGTTAATTCCTGCGATGTGAACAAAATAGTGGCATAAAATGTAAACGGCAATCGCGCCAATCGAACTTGCGACTGCTGCCTGCTTTGTTCCTTTTTTCCAGAAAAGGCCCCCTACTAGCGGCCAGAAGAACGAACATTCCAATCCGCCTAGTGCAAAAAGATTTAAAAAGAAAATTATGTCCGGTGGATTAATCGTTAAAAAGATTACTAAAAGGCCTAAGCAGAATGTAAAAATCGTGCTCACAATTTTAATATTTTTTTCGTAAAATACTAATTTTTTTGGTTCGTCTTTTATGATGTATGTTTTCCACAAATCTTTTAAAATCGTTGCGGTTGCTAAAAGTAAAAGTGAATCCGCGGTTGACATTACGGCAGCCATTGGAGCGGCTAAAAAGATTCCGGCAATTCCGACTGGCATAATTTTTTGCACGATGTAAGGCACAAAATAATCAGAAGTTGGAAGATTTACTTTATCGACTAGAGCGCCAGCCCAAACTCCGGCCAAATGCATTCCTACGATTATAAAAGTTGAAACGACAGCGCCAATCCACATTGCAGAATGAAGCGATTTTGTATTTTCAAAACCCATTCCGCGAACTGCCGTTTGTGGAAGGCCTAGCGTTCCAAATCCGACTAAAACCCAAAAGCTTAAAAGGGTTCCAGGTTTGTATTTTGCAAAAAGATTGTCGTAAACTTCCGGGAGATTTTTTTGTAATCCGCTGTCAATTCCGCTTAATCCGCCACCGGATTTTAAAACGAAGAATAAAAATAAAAATGTTCCGATGCACATTATGATTCCTTGGATTGTGTCGGTTAAAACTACAGCCGTAAATCCGCCGAACGCAGTGTAAACGATAACGACGATTCCAAAAATTATAAGTGACCAGATGTGATTTAATCCCGTAATTGAAGAAATTAAAGTTGCCCCCCCAGTGAATTGTCCAATCATTTGTGCGATGAAAAATGCGACCATTAAAATACTTGTGACGATTACAAGAACATCGCTTTTGTAGCGGGCCTTTAAAAATCCTACGATTGTAACGGCTCCTGTTCGCCTTGAAACGATTGCAAGTTTGTTTCCAAGAGTACCTAAAACCAAAAATGTAACTGGAATCTGAATCGCGCTAATCCAAACCTGGGCGTATCCGTATGTGAGTCCTGCCGCTCCTGGCCCTGAAATAAAAGAACTAACCGAAGTGTAAGTCGCTGTTACGGTCATTGCAAGAATTAAGCCGTTCATCTTTCTTCCGCCTATAAAAAACTGCTTTTCCTGTGAAAGTGAAGATTTTTTTTTGCCGGAAATAAAACCGATTACAACATTTATTAAAAGATATACTAAAAAAATTGATAAAATAATAATCTGATTAGAAGTCATTTTTTGCTCCAATGTAGTGAGAATTTTTTAAGTGATTTTAAAAATTATAAATTTTCTTCAGTGTCGTATTCAAAATCGATAAAAACGAATTTTAAAAGAATAAAAACACCCGCGAGAGCTAAAAAAATTGTTCCAAAAGTTGAAATGCTAAACCAAGCTGGCATTCCGAGAAAATAAATGTTTTTTCCGTTTAATAAAAATGCCGTTAAAATGTGGAAAATTGCGCAGATGAGAACAACAATCAGCGTGCCTTTAATTTCTTTTACGCACTGACGATGCTGCTCTTCCTTTGAAAGTTTTTGCATAGTACCTGTCCTCCGAAAGATCAAGTCTAAAAAAGTGATTTAATTTTACAGAATCGATGCAAATGTCACCGTTCTAAAAGGGATTTTATATTTTTTTTGTTTGAGTGTCAAATTAATCTTTTACTAAAAGTTCCGGGCGATATTCAAAATGCATATTATCCCAAACAATCCAGTTTCCGCCCCAGATAAAGCCTTCTTCTTCAAAAATCTGAATAATTTTTTTTGGTGGCATCCATCGTTTTGAAAGGGGAGTTAGAAACCATGTTTCAGGATGAAGTTGTTTTTGCCACGACCAGTAAATTATTTTCTGGTAATAGCCTTTTGGCAAAATGTCGACTGCGAGCCCCAAACTGTGAAAACTGCGAGATTGCGTGTCGCGAACTGAACGGTATGCGTATCCGTCTGTGCGGGTCAAAGTTTTAAAAAACGAATTTAATTCTTTGTCGCGCGGAAGAGACATTATTTTTTTTGAAACAGATTTTACTTTTTCTGCAATATCTTTGTGAACATTTACGGAAAGAGTCAAAAACGGAACCGAAACGATATTTTTTTCAATTGAAGTTCTCGTTTCTGAATCATAAATTAAATTGTACAAAAACGGCGGGTCAATAGCCCCATTTCTTCGATTTTCTGATGAAGTAAAAATTTTAATCTGTTCGATTTGTTCTTCAGTAAAATTTTCTGGATTTTCGGGTTCATTTTTGTATTTGTAGAGCATTTTTCTGTAATTTTCTTTTTGAGAAAGTTTTTCTTTTGGTAGAAAACGGCTTTCGCACCAGTAAAGGGCCCCAAGTTCAGTTTTTTTATTCGTTTCTTTTTCGATTTTAAAAATATGAATCAGCCAGTCGTTATTTTCTTTGTCAAAAGAAGAAATAAAATCAAAATCGGGGTAGGCCTTTTTGAAAACCGAAAGGGCCTCAGGTTCCCACCATTTTTTAAACGGAAATTTAATGTCGGCAAAAATCTGAGAAAAAAGTGAAAATCCTAAAATAAAAATTATAGAAAAAATCTTTTTCATTGAATATTAAATAAAAATCCTTTTTACGCTTTCCATAAATTTGTTTCCGCGGTCAAATTCGTTTGTAAACATTCCAAAAGATGTGGCGCCCGGCGAAAAAACAACAATATTCTGCGAATTTCCAAGCGAATCGACATATTTTTTTACGGAAGAAATGCAATCTTCAAGGTTTGAAAAAGGCCCATTAAACGAAACGCTTTTATTTTTTAATTCCGGAATGATTTTTTGAGTTCCCGTTCCATCTAAAAAGAAAAGTTGTTTTATGGTTTTTGCGTTTTTTTCTGAATCTGTTAAGTGGTCAATCAGTGGAGAAAATGAAAGGCCCTTGTCTGTTCCGCCGGTGATTAAAATTACAGGGGTGGAAAATGATTCTGTTGCACAAACTGCGGCTTCTGGGACTGTTGCGCAAGAATCGTTGTAAAATTTTGTATTTTTGTAAGTGTGAAAATATTGCAATCTGTGCGGAATGCCCGGAAAATCTTTTAAAATTTGTATGATTTTTTGAGATGGAACTTTCATCAAATAAAGAACTAGAGCGGCGTTTAAAACATTTGTTTTCATGTGCTCGCCTGGAACGGAAAGTTCATTCATAATTTCTAAAGGCTCTTTTAATTCAGGAAGAAAAACTTTTCCGACTGTAAGATTTTCTTTTTTTTGCTGAAAAACGCCTGAAAAATTAAAATCTTTTTGCAAAATCTTTTGAGATAAATCCTGTTTTGAATACCACAAAACTTTTGCTTTTGTTTCAGAGGCGAATAATTTTCCCCACGAACTAAAATCTTTTGGCGCGTATTCTCCTTGGTCGCCGTCAAAATCTAAAATCGTGTAATCGTCTGGCCCCTGATCTTTGTAAATTAATCGTTTGTCGGCAACATAATTTTCCATGCTGTGATACCAGTTTTGGTGATCTGGAACGATTTTTGTGATAATCGAAATGAACGGTTTTAAGGCTTTTCTTCCGCGTAAATCTGCAAGTTGCCAGCTGCTCAATTCAAGCACAACTGGAGTTTTTTCTGTAGTTTCTTCTAAAAATGTTAGCGGACTTACGGTGATGTTTCCACCTAAAAAGCATTTGAATCCAGCCTTGTTTAATCCGTAATGAATTGCGCTTACCGTGCTGGATTTTCCTTTGCTTCCTGTAACGGCGATTATTGGCGATTTTGTAAAATGAAGAAAAATTGAAATGTCTGTTTCGATGTTTTTCGCTTCGGCTAAAAATTTGTTTCCTTCGATTTTAACCCCAGGATTTTTAATTACACAATCTGCGTCGCAAAAATCTGAAATTCGGTGTTCGCCCAAAACATACGAAAGTCGGCTTGTGTCAATCGTTTTGTTGTTTTCAAGTCGTTCGATTGTTGGCAAAAGCTGCTCTTTGGTTTTCATATCGGTTACAGTTACAAAAGCCCCATGTTTTAAAAAGAACCGAACTGAAGCTTCTCCGCCACCGTTTAATCCGAGCCCCATAACCGTAATTTTTTTATTTTTTATATCGCTAAGTGAAGAAAAAGTGCAGCCTTCTTTGAATTCAAACATTTTTTTTCCTTTATAAAGTTTATCTTGAAGTTTGAAGTTTTTGTTTTGAATTGTAACGCAAAATTGCTTCTTCGATTAAAAGTGAAACCAAATCTTCAAATTTTAGGCCGGCTTTTTCGCACATTTTTGGAAACATACTGATTTGCGTAAATCCTGGAAGAGTGTTGATTTCGTTGAAATATAATTTTTTTGAATCTTTGTCGAGGAAAAAGTCAACGCGGCTTAAACCTGAACAGTCGAGTGCGCTATAGGCCTTTACCGCAGCCGAACGAATTGTTTCGATTAAATCCTGATCAATTTTTGCCGGAATTTGAAGGGCAGCCCCATTCGGATCTGAATATTTTGCATCATAATCGTAAAATTCGTGAGTTGGCCTGATTTCGCCTGGAATATACGCCTTTACAAATTCTGAAGGCTGTTCGCTTGAAAATGTTACGGAATTTCCAGTTACACTACATTCGATTTCCTGGGCATTAATTGATTTTTCGATTAAAATTTTGTCGTCCCAGTTGAACGCTTCCATTATTGAAAAAGAAAGTTCTTTTAAATTGTCAGCTTTTGACGCTCCGTTAGAAGAGCCGGCACAGCAAGGTTTAATAAAAAGCGGGAATCCCAGCGTTTTAACGGCTTTGTTTATAAGTTCGTCGTATCGGCCACTGTTTAAAATGTCGCATCGTTTTAAGCAAATGTATGGAACTACAGGGAGCCCTTGAGTTTCCAAAATCTGTTTTGTTTTTTCTTTATCCATTGTTAAAGCGGAAGAAAGAGTTGTGCATCCTACAAATGGAATGTCGAGCATTTCTAAAAGGCCCTGAATTGTTCCGTCTTCGCCGTAAGTTCCGTGTAAAACTGGAAAAACTACATCAATTTGAAGATTTTTATTTTTGCACGAAAAACTATTTTTTTTCATTCCTGGGATTACTGAAACTAGATTTTCTTCGTTTTCAATGATTTTTAAAACTGCATCTTTATCGTTTAAAATTCGTTCTACTTCGGAAGAATCCTGCAAATACCATTTTCCGTCTTTTGTAATTCCGATTAAAGTTACAGTTTGTTTTTTTAATCCCCGAACAATTGAAGATGCGGAAATTAAAGAGATTTCGTGTTCGCCAGAACGGCCGCCGTATATTACTAAAATATTCATTTTTTGTACCCCATTTCAGAAAGTGCTTTTTTTGCTTCAGAAATTTCATCGTACGGCATTACAAAATCTTTGTAAATAATGCTGTTTTCGTGCGATTTTCCTAAAAGCAGAACTATATCATTTTTTTGAGCCATTTTAAAAGTTTCGCGAATGGCCTTTTTTCGGTCTGGAATTATAAAAAGATTTGTATTTAAGATTTTTCCGGATTTGTAAGCGCCTTTTGCAATCATTTTTAAAAGTTCTTCCGGATTTTCACCACGCGGATCTTCATCGGTTAAAATTACATAGTCGCAGAATCGGCCTGCAATTTCCCCTTGAATAGGGCGTTTTGTTAAATCTCGTTCGCCACCACTTCCAAAAAGTGCAAAAATCCTTCCGGTGCATCGTTTTTTAATTGGCGGAAAAATCGTTTCAAAAGAACTTGGCGTGTGGGCGTAGTCAACAATTACTTCAAAAGGCTGATTTTGGTCAATAATCGTCATTCTTCCATTTACTGGAATTAATTCCGGGATTTTTTTAGTAATTTCTTCAAAAGAAAGATTTGTAACGCTTGAAACGGCGATTAAACTTGCCATAATGTTGTAAGCGTTAAATGCCCCAGGAAGATTTGCCTGAATATTTAAAATTTCGTGTTCGCGCGGGAGTACAGAATCGTAATTTTCCGGGAAAGCGCTAGAGGCCCCATCGCAATCGCAAGAAAAACAAAGTCCATAGCGGGCAGAAGCAATATTTTTTGCCGTCATATAGCGTAAATTTTCCGGGATTTTTGGTAAGGATTCGGCCTGGGCCCCAGTTTCAGCGGCAGATTTTCCAGCTTTTCCGAGAGTTGTAAATCCGTAAACATTCTTTTTTGTAGAATCGATAAAATATTTTGCAGAAGGGTCTTCCAAATTTACAATTCCAATAGAAGGAACTTTAATTTTTTGTCCTGAAATATATTTTATGTGGTCGTGAGAATCTAACGCCCTAAAAAGATTTGCTTTGTCGCTTCTGTAAGTTTCAAAATTCTTGTGGAATTCTAGATGTTCGAGAGTGACATTCATAAAAACGCCGCAGTCAAAATAAACATTTCCAAGACGATTTAATTTTTTTGAAAGTCCGTGACTTGAAGATTCTACAACCGCGTATTCGCATCCGTTTTCGAGCATACAATTTAAGTGGTGCTGAATAATTGGGGCTTCCGGAGTAGTCTGATGTTCAGGATTTTTTTGTGCCGGCCCGCCAAACGAATATTCAACCGTAGAAATGAAACCGGCCTTTTTCCCGCACAATCGCAAAAGTTGCCAGATGAAAGAAACTGTTGAACTTTTGCCTTCTGTTCCTGTAACGCCGATTACGATTAATCTTTTTGAAGGAGAATCGTAAAAACAATCGCTTAAAGGGGACATTGCAAATCGTGCATCTGGGACTTTTATAAAAACCGGAAAAACGCCTTTAAGATTCTGTTCGTTTGAAATTGCATTTTCTAGTTGGCGCTGAACGCATAATTTTGCAGATTCGATTTTAATTTCGTCTGAAAGTTCGCCCTGATAAACGATTGCGTTTGCACCATTTTTTATTGCTGAAGGAATAAATTTATTTCCGTCGATGTGAGTGCCAGGAAGCGCAAAAAATAGGGAACCTTGCTTTACTTCGCGAGAATCAAAAACAAGATTATTTATAGGAATATTGTTTACATCTTTTTGGTCAATTTTAGTTTTACCATCGCACGAAAGAAGTGTGTGTTCAATGGAAGGTAAAATTTGTGAAAGGAATTTTTGCATTATAAACTCGATTGTTTAAAATAAAAATCGCCCACCGCGATTATTTTTCATTCTACTATTTTTTTTGTGTATCTTCAACAAAATATTTTAAAGTTTAGAAAATTGTGTTATAATTCTTTTTTGTAATTATTGTAATTTAAGGATTCTTAAAATGGAAAAAAACACAGATTTTAAACCGTATATTTCTGCAGATTCTGTACTTCCAGAATTTTCTGTAACGGCGATTATTTTGGGTTGTGTTCTTGCAATCTTTTTTGGGGCGGCAAACGCATATTTAGGGCTTCGTGTTGGAATGACGATTTCTGCTTCCATTCCGGCGGCTGTAATTTCAATGGGAATTATTCGTCTTATTATGAAACGGGATTCAATCCTTGAAAATAATATGGTCCAGACAATTGGTTCTGCCGGCGAATCTTTGGCGGCCGGGGCAATTTTTACGATTCCGGCTATTTATATGTGGGCAAAAGAAGGATTTTGTGCGACTCCTTCCGTAATTACGATTACAATTATTTGTTTTTGTGGCGGAATTTTGGGCGTTCTTTTTATGGTTCCTCTAAGAAATTCGTTAATCGTAGAAGAACACGGCGTTTTGCCTTTCCCGGAAGGAACTGCGTGTGCTGAAGTTCTTTTAGCCGGTGAAAAAGGGAATAATAAATCTATTTTTGTATTTTTAGGCCTTGCAATTTCTGCAGTTTACAAATTTTTTGCAGACGGATTAAAACTTTTTTCTAGTTCCGGAACATGGAATATTAAGGCTCAGTCTTACAAAACTTTAGTTGGCGTTGATTTTTTGCCGGCTTTAGCGGGAGTAGGGTACATTTGCGGCGTTAAGATTTCTGGTTACATTTTTGCAGGCGGCGTTCTTTCGTTTTTTGTACTGATTCCAATGATAATCTTTTTTGGAGGCTCTTCAGTTTCTTCGATTGGTGTCGCTTTTTCTGAAAGTTCACCTTTACAAATTTGGTCAAGTTATGCCCGTTACATTGGAGCTGGTGCGATTGCCTTAGGCGGAATCATCAGTCTTATAAAATCTTTTCCGCTGATTGTAAAAACTTTTTCTAAAGCAATTAAAGGATTTGGAAAAAGAACAGAAAATGAAAAACGAACTGACAAAAATATTTCAACAATTACAACTTTAATAGGCTCTCTTTTAATCGCAATTATTTTGTGGATTTTGCCTGCAGTTCCTGTAACATTTGTGGCGGCCCTTTTAATAGTAATTTTCGGATTTTTCTTTTCTACGGTTGCATCAAGAATTGTAGGCCTTGTAGGTTCAAGTAACAGTCCTGTTTCCGGAATGACAATTGTAACTTTAATTGTTACAACTTTAATTTTTAAATCAACTGGATTAACTGGCGGCGAAGGAATGGTTGCGGCAATTTGCGTTGGAACTGTAATTTGTATTATCGCAAGTATTTCCGGGGATGTTTCGCAGGATTTAAAAACCGGTTACATTCTTGGGGCAACTCCAAAAAGTCAGCAGATTGGTGAAATTATCGGGGCGGTTGTGGCATCTTTTGCAATCGGAGGCGTAATCTTCTTACTGAATTCTGCGTGGGGATTTGGCTCAGAAGAACTTCCAGCACCTCAAGCGGCTTTAATGAAAATGATTGTAGAAGGCGTTATGGGCGGAAATCTTCCGTGGACACTGATTTTAATTGGTGCGGCCTGTGCAATCGTTGTAGAAATTTTAGGAATTCCTGTAATGGCGTTCGCAGTCGGGCTTTATCTTCCGATTTCGTTGAGTTTTGGAATTTTTGTAGGTGGAATTGTTCGGTTCATCGTTGACAGAAAAAATAAAAACGCATCAGAAGAACAGAAAAAAGAATCTGAAAGCAAAGGCCTTTTGTATTCTTCAGGTTTGATTGCCGGCGAAGGAATTATTGGAATTTTGCTTGCGATTTTTGCAGTCTGCGGATTAAATCTTGATATTTCAAAAATTTACGGTTCTAATTTTGAAAGTGTGGGAAAAATAATCGGTTTAATTTTGTTTATTGCCCTTTGCGTAAGCATCGGTTTTGTTTGTCTTTTCAAAAAAGATTTAAAAAATGAACAAAAATAAAAGTCAGAATTATTTAGACCAGATTCCGCATGTGATTTTACCAAAGTGGAATGTTTTAGACGACGGCATGGTTGAATTAAAAATTGTGCATAAAGGATTTTTTAATTTTATTGCACAAAAATTTTTTCTTCGGCCACGCATTAGTTACATAAAACTTGACGCATACGGAACCTGCGTTTTTTTGCAGATTGACGGTAAAAAGTCAGTCTACGAAATTGCAAACATTTTACAGACCGAACATAAAGACATAGAAAATCAACTCTACGAGCGCGTCTGCAAATATTTTGAAATCCTGCGGAAAAATAAGATTGTTGAATTTGTAAAATAGATGCTGAAAATACGACAGCAACTGAATTTTGTCATTCATCCGCCTATATTGCGATGTAATCTAGTCTACATTACGATGCTTATCCGTCTAGATTACGACGTAATCTAGTCTATATTACGGTGCTTATCCGTCTACATTACGACGTA